>CAZGRD010000008.1:11012-23794 GCA_964528065.1 uncultured Candidatus Saccharibacteria bacterium | reverse complement strand
CTCCCGCCTCTGTTTTTTTAGAGACCTTGTTTTAGGACGCTAGGACGCCCCGTTTTATTTTCGCCGCAGATTCAATTGCCTCAAAATCGGTCCATATGGACCGATTTTGAGGCACATAAGCTTTTTAGATTATTTTAAATATCCGGGAAAATGATAGAATACATAAAAATGATAGAATACATACTATGAATCTTGAAAACAAAACAGTTGCCGTGGGAAATGATTATTAAGGATAAAGTTGTCGTAATTACCGGTGCAAGCCGAGGCTTGGGTAGAGTGCTAGCTTTAGCTTTTGCAAAAGAGGGCGCAAGGCTGGTTTTAAGTTCGCGGTCGGTTGATGAATTGGAAAAAATGCGCCGGGAATTGGAAGCTGAATTTTTTCCCGCCGATGTAACCAAAGCAAACGAAATAAACGAATTGGCGGATTTTGCCGTTCAAAAATTCGGCCGGATTGACGTTTGGATTAACAACGCCGGTATCTGGATGCCTCACGCGCCGATAGAAGAGATGGACTGGGAAAGAGTACATAATTTGGTGGAAGTTAATTTGTTCGGGACGGTTTATGGTTCGAAAGCAGCGCTTATCCAAATGAAAAAACAGCAATCCGGAACGATAATAAATATTATTTCCGTAAGCGCACTTCAGGGTCGTCCCCGTTCTTCGGGTTACTGCGCGAGCAAGTACGCCGCCGACGGTTTTACAAAGTCGCTCCGCCTCGAGGCGCAGCCGGAAAACATCAAAGTGTTGGCGGTATATCCGGGCGGGATGAAGACGGGTATATTCGATGAGGAAAAGCCGGCGGATTATGACAAGTATATGGAACCCGATTTCGTCGCCGAAACCATAATCGGGAATCTTAAAAAAGAAAATCCTGAGGAAGAATTAATCATCAGGAGGGAGGTTTTGAAATGACAAAGCGCAGAAAATTCCTATTTGTTTCCAAGGACAGTCTTAGCGGGGACGTGGCTTTGAAGCTCACCAAAGAAGGCCACGAGGTGAAATTTTATTTCAAAGACCCGAAAAGCAAAGACGTTTACAACGGATTTTTCGAGAAGGTTAAAAACTGGCGCCACCATGTTTCCTGGGCGGACGTCATTGTTTTCGACGACTCGAATTACGGCGAATCGGCTCAAAAGCTACGCAAGGCCGGCAAACGGGTAATAGGAGGCAGCCGCTACACGGATAAACTGGAGATAAACCGCGAGTTCGGTCAGGAAGAATTGAGAAAGCTGGGCATCAACACACTGCCCAGCCGGGAATTTAATGACTACAACACGGCGATAAGTTTCATAAAAAGGACGCCTAACCGTTACGTTTTCAAACCGAGCGGCAAGGAGCAGTCGTACAACAAAAGACTGGTTATCGTTTCCGAGGAGGAAGACGGAAGCGACCTCGTGGATTTTCTGCGGAATAACCGCAGAACGCTCCGCCGGAAAATTCCGAGATTCTTGATTCAGGAGTTTGTTCAGGGGATAGAAATCGCGGTCGGCGCTTTTTTCAACGGCGAGAAGTTCATTCATCCCATAAACGTGAACTTCGAGCATAAGCGTCTTTTCACCGGCAATCTCGGCCCGATGACGGGGGAAGCGGGAACGATGATGTTTTGGGCGACGACCAATCTGATTTTCGAGCGGACGCTCGAGAAAATAACGCCCGCTCTCCAAAAGTCCGGCTACATCGGTTATCTCGATTTGAATTGTATCGTGAACAAAAAAGATATTTATCCCCTGGAGTTCACCGGCCGGTTCGGCTACCCGACAATTCAGATTCAGCTTGAGGGAATACTGGATGACACCGGCGAATGGCTCTATAAGCTCGCTTGCGGCCGGAATTTTGTATTGAACACCAAAGATGGATTTCAAATCGGGGTGGTGATTTTTACGCCGCCGGCTTTTTCCGAAGGCAACGACATGGAAACGGCCGAAACCTATCGGGACATCGCCATTCGTTTCGAGAAAGATGACCGTGAAGGAGTTCATATCTTCGACGTTAAAAATGACGGTGGTATCTGGCGAGTGGCCGGTATTTCCGGCTGGAATCTTGTCGCGACCGGCAGCGGCAAAGACATTCCGGAGGCGAGAAAAATCGCCTATCGCCGGGTGAGGAATATCCAGATTCCCCACATGTTTTACCGGCAGGACATAGGTTTAAGAAATATTTGGGAACTGAACCTGCTCAAGAAATGGGGTTATCTGCCGGAGAGCGCAAACTCCAGCGTTCCGGAGAACAAATGAAAAATGGGCAGACAGGGATACGACAATCCTAAACCGCCGAAGCGGAGCGAGATAAAGCCCGGGGATTTCGTCTGGATTATCGAGAAGAAAAATTACGGAACGAAAAACTACACCCAGGGATTCGTGAAAGAAGTTTTGAGTCCCGGGGAAAATCACCCGCGCGGCATCAAGGTGCGTCTCAAAAACGGCATTATTGGCCGTGTCCAGTGGAAAATCACCGGTTGAAGGGCTTGCTTGGTATAATAAGTTCAGGATGAAAATAAAAAATTCCAAGGCGCTGGGGGTAACGTTGGCCCGGAAGCGCCTTCTTCAAATTGCCGAAGCGGGGCTTGCGGCAATCGATACCGAGAAAGTGATGGCCGAAAAAGTCGGTCTCTCGGGCAATGAGCTAAAAATCGGAGACAGGGTTTTTGATTTGGAAAAAACGAAAAGGATTTTCGTCGCCGGCGTCGGGAAGTGTTCACTCGAGGCCGCCCGGGCTCTTCAGAAAATTCTGGGGGAGAAAATTACGGACGGCGTGGTGATAGACCTTCATGGGGGGAGCTTGAAAAAAATCAAAGCTTTCTCCGGCACTCATCCACTGCCGACCGAGAGAAACGTGAACGCCACCCGGGAACTCATAAAACTTATCGAAAAAGCGAAAGAAGACGATTTGGTGATTTTTCTCATCTCCGGCGGCGGCTCGACCCTACTCTCTCAGCCCAAAGAGCACACCTGCGCGGCTGAAGCCGAACTCATAAAATGTCTTTATTCGGGCGGAGCGACGATAAAAGAAATAAATACGGCAAGAAAACATATTTCTCTCGCCCGGGGCGGAAACCTCGCGAAATACGCCTACCCGGCGGAAGTCGTCTCTTTGATTTTTTCCGACGTGCCGGGGGACGACTTAAATTCCGTAGCTTCCGCCCCGACTCTGCTTGACGCGACAACCGTGGAAGACGCAGCCGAAGTTTTGACAAAATACGGCGCCTGGGAACGCTGCGGTATCTCCCGGAGCGGTCTTATCGAAACCCCGAAAGAACCGAAGTATTTCGAGAAAGTTTCGAATATTCTTTTTATTTCCAACAAAATTGCTCTCGCGGCAATGACAGCCGAAGCGAAAAAGCTTGGCCTCGTTCCGGATATCCGGGATTACGCCATTCAGGGCGAGGCGAGTGAGGTGGGTAAAAAAATAATAAAAGAGCTTCACGGCGTCTCGAGCGGCACGGTTTTACTCTACGGCGGGGAGACGACGGTGACTTTCAAAAAGCCCCGCGGCAAGGGCGGGCGGAATCAGGAACTCGCTCTTTCAGGTTTGAGATTTATCAAAGACGACGAGGCGATTGCGGCTCTTGCCTCCGACGGGGAAGACAATACCGATATGGCCGGGGCGATTTGTGATAAAATAACGAGAGAAAAGGCGAAGGAAAACGGTCTCGAGCCGGGAAAGTATATTAAAGAACACGGCTCTTATGATTTTTTCGCCGCCCTGGGCGACCAAATTTTCACCGGCAAGACCGGCTCCAACGTCTCCGACCTAATAATCGCTCTTAAAGAATGATGACCAAAAAATTTATTCTCCCGTTTTCGAAAATAAGCATGAAGGATGTGGCCGTTGTCGGCGGTAAAAATGCCGCCCTAGGTGAGATGTTCTCGCGTCTTACGAAGCTCGGCGTGAGCGTCCCCGACGGCTTTGCCCTTACCACCGCCGCCTACCGTTTTTTCTTGAAGAAAAACGGCGCCGATTTGAAAATCAAGGAAATTCTGAAAGGGCTGAATCTTAAAAACGTCAACGATTTGAAAAAGCGCGGCCGGATGATTCGGGCGCTTATTTTGTCGCTTGCTCTGCCGAAAGAAATAACGAAGGAGTTTAATCTGGCTTATCGCCGGATGGAAAAGAAATACGGCAAGGGAGTCGACGTGGCGGTCCGTTCTTCCGCAACGGCGGAGGATTTGCCCGGCGCTTCTTTTGCCGGCCAGCAGGAGACGTATTTGAACGTCCGGGGCGAAGAAGAGCTCGCGATAGCCGTGAAAAAGTGCATCGCTTCGCTTTTTACCGACCGGGCGATTTCTTACCGGGCGGACAAAGGATTTTCCCACTTCGACGTCGCTTTATCGGTCGGCGTTCAAAGGATGGTTCGTTCGGATTTGGCTTCCTCGGGCGTGATATTTACGATTGACACCGAAACCGGTTTCGACGATGTAGTCGTCATAAACTCTTCCTATGGATTGGGCGAGATGGTTGTGCAGGGGAAAGTGACGCCGGATGAGTTCGTTGTTTTCAAACCGACGCTTGAGAAAGGCTTTCGTCCGGTGATTGTAAAAAACCTCGGCCCCAAAAATATAAAACTCGTTTACGGAAAAACCGGAACGAAGATGGCGGATGTTTCCGCTCGGGACAGGAATTCTTTTTCCTTGAACGAAAACGAAATCATTAAACTTGCCGAGTGGAGCATTTTGATAGAAAAATATTTTTCCCGCGTCTACAAACACTATCAGCCGATGGATATCGAATGGGCCAAGGACGGGAAAACGAAGGAGCTTTTCATTCTTCAGGCGCGGCCCGAAACGGTCCACTCCCTGGGCAAAAACAAAATTTACCCCGAATACCGTCTTAAAGGAAAAGGCAAAATTATTGTTTCCGGCATTGCCGTCGGTATGAAAATCGCCGCCGGCAAGGCAAAAGTCATAAAAGACGTAAAAGACATCGGAAAATTCAAAAAAGACGAAGTGCTCGTAACCGATATTACCGACCCGGATTGGGAAC
The DNA here is from genome assembly GCA_964528065.1 of uncultured Candidatus Saccharibacteria bacterium. Lineage (GTDB taxonomy): Bacteria > Patescibacteriota > Minisyncoccia > UBA6257 > GWB1-50-10 > CAZGHF01. The sequence goes on along the minus strand of CAZGRD010000008.1, from coordinate 18,814 downwards.
CGATTATGAAAATCGCCTCGGCTATCGTAACCGACAAAGGCGGAAGGACATCACACGCGGCAATCGTTTCGCGCGAGCTCGGCATTCCCTGTATTGTGGGGACCGGCAACGCAACGAGGAAGCTCAAGACCGGCAGTGTCATTACCGTCGACTGCGCCTCGGACGACGAAGGCAAGGTTTACGCCGGGAAAGTTCCTTTTGAAGTTTTGGAGCACCACCTGGATAAGATTCCGAAGACGAGAACCAAGGTGATGCTAAACATCGGTTCGCCGGACGAAGCCTTCAAGAATCATTATTTGCCGGTCGAAGGAGTGGGTTTGGGCCGGCTGGAGTTTATCATCGCTTCGCACATCAAAATTCACCCGAACGCGCTCATCGACTATAAGAAGATAAAAGATAAAAAACTGATTGCCAAAATAGATTCATTGACGGTGGGCTACCGGAATAAGACCCAGTTTTACGTCGATGAGCTTGCGGAAGGCATCGCCAAAATCGCCGCCGCCTTTTATCCGCATGAGGTGATAATCCGTTTTTCGGATTTCAAGACGAATGAATACAAGAAACTGGTAGGCGGCGGAGCCTACGAACCGGACGAGGAAAATCCGATGCTCGGCTGGCGCGGTGCCTCGCGCTATTACGACCCGAGGTTCGAAAAAGCTTTCGGCCTGGAATGCAAGGCGTTGCGGCGGGTGCGCGAAAAATTCGGCCTTAAAAACGCCGTTGCCATGATTCCTTTCTGCCGGACGCCGGAGGAAGCGAAAAGAGTCCTTGCGGTGATGGCGAAAAACGGCTTGCGGCGCGGCAAAGACGGCTTGAAAGTCTACGTGATGTGCGAGATTCCTTCGAACGTGCTTCTTGCCGATGAATTCCTGGACATTTGCGACGGCTTTTCGATCGGTTCGAACGATTTGACCCAGCTTGTGCTCGGGCTCGACCGGGATTCGGGAATCGTCGCCCACGTCGGGAACGAAAACAACCCGGCCGTGAAAAACGTGATTCGCGAGGTGATTGAAAAATGCCGCAAGCGGAAAAAATACATCGGCATCTGCGGTCAGGCGCCCAGTGACTTTCCGGAATTCGCCCAATTCCTTGTTAAAGAGAAAATCGAAAGTATTTCCTTGAACCCCGACACCGTCCTCCGAACTATCGTCGCCATCAAGAAAGTAGAAAAGTAGCTCTGACACGGTGGTATAATTTAGGTGAATGGACTCCGTGTTTTCGACCTGTCAAAATTGCAAAAACCAGTTCACGATTGAGCCGGATGACTTTGCGTTTTACAAGAAAATGGAAGTTCCGCCGCCGACTTTTTGTCCGGATTGCCGGTTGCAGAGAAGGCTGGCGCGCCGCAACGAGTACAGTTTTCACAAGAGAAAGTGCGATCTCTGCGGCAAGGACATTATTTCGATGTATCCGAAAAAGACCGGATTCCCGGTTTATTGCCGGGGGTGTTGGTATTCCGACAGGTGGGACGGACCGGATTACGGAAAAGATTATGATTTTTCCCGGAGTTTCTTCGAGCAGTTCAAGGAGCTTCAGGGTAGGGTGCCGAGAGTCGCTCTTCAGGTGGATAACTGCGTGAACTGCGAATATGCCAACCAAATTGCGAATTGCAAGAATTGTTACCTTATTTCGTCCGGATCGGATAATGAAGACTCAATGTACAGTTTCCGCATTCTGAATTCAAAAAGCGTGCTCGACGGCTTCATTATTCTGCGAGGGGAGGACTGTTATGAGTCCATCGAGATTTTAGAATCGTCGTACCTTAAATTTTCCGAAAATTGCGCCGGCTCGACCGGTCTTTCGTTCTGTTTTGACGCCCGCGGTTCACAGGACTGTTTTATGGCGAGCAATATCTGGAATAGGAAGCACGTGTTCAGGAACGAAAAATGCACGAAAGAAGAGTATTGGGAGAAAATGAAATCAATAGATACCGGTTCCCACGAAAACGTTGTCGCTTATCTTAAAGAATTCAGCGAGATGAGGCGCCGGGCTTTGCATAAATATGCCTATACCAAAAACGTCAAGAACGCCGTCGGCAACACTCTTTCCTATTCGAAAGATTGTTATCGCTGCTTTAACGGGGCGGATTTGGAAAATTGCCGGTATTGTCTTTTCGTCAACGAAGCGAAAGACTCCATGGATATCAATAACGGTTGCTGTGTGATGGAAATGAACTACGAAGTAAGTACCATGGGCGTGAAAGCCTCCAATATCAAATTATCCTCCGAGGCTTGGCCGGAAGTGAGAAATCTAACCTACTGTGATACTTGCCGTAACGGAAGTCACGACCTTTTCGGGTGCGTTGGGATGCGGAAGAAAGAATACTGTATTTTGAACAAACAATATTCCAAGGAAGAATATGAAGAGCTTGTACCGAGAATAATAAAGCAAATGGAAGAAGTATCGTATACCGACAAAAAAGGAAGACGGTATGTTTACGGAGAATTTTTCCCCGCTGAACTTTCTCCATTTCCTTACAACGAAACGCCGGCTTATGATTATTTCCCGCTCTCAAAAGAAGACGCGATTGACCAGGGTTATATTTGGGTCGATGTCGAATCTTCCTCTCACCAAATAACCGTTTTGCCGGAGAATTTGCCCGACCACATCAATGAAGTCGATGACAGTATCCTGAAAGAAATTATAGGCTGCGGGCACAAAGGAGAATGCCGGGACAGGTGTACCAGCGCGTTTCGGATTGTTTCCGACGAGCTGCAGTTTTATCGCCGAATGAACCTTCCCTTGCCCCGACTTTGCCCCAATTGCCGTTATTACGCGCGATTCAGGACGCGGAACCCGATTCAGCTTTGGCACAGGCAATGTATGAATCCCGGTTGTCCCAACGAATTTGAGACTTCATATTCACCGGAGCGGGAAGAAACTGTGTATTGTGAATCTTGCTATAACGCCGAAGTTGTCTGAAAAAGGAAGGGTTGTTTACTCCGACGCCCAAAGGGGTCGGAGCCCCGACCGAAGCGTCGGGGTTGTGAAGATTGCTACAACGCCGAGATTGTATAATTAAAAGGTATGCAAATCGCTTTTTTTGAAATTGAGGATTGGGAGGAAGAGATTATCAAAAAACGCCTGGGGGAGGTTTATTTGAGTAGGGAAACGTTGAATGAAGATAATCTCCCGCAAGAAAATTCGTTCGAGATAGTTTCCGTTTTCGGCTCCTCACGGGTGACAGAGAAGGTTCTCGCGCATTTCCCGAATTTGAAGTTTCTTACCACCCGCTCCACCGGTTTTGACCACATTGACCTTGAGGCCTGTAAAAAAAGAAACATCCCGGTCGCTTACGTGCCCGGCTACGGCGACAACACCGTCGCCGAGTTCGCTTTCGGCCTCATTTTGAATCTTACCCGGAAAATCTATGCCGCGATCGATAGGATAAAGGAAACCGGCTCTTTCCGGTTTGAAGGCTTGCGGGGCGTGGACCTGAAAGGGAAAACAATTGGCGTCATCGGCACCGGCCGCATCGGCAGAGAAGCGATAAAAATCGGGAAGGGTTTCGGGATGAATGTGATTGCGACTGATATTTTCGAAGACAAACAAGCGGCCGCCGAGCTGGGCTTCCGGTACGCTTCGCTCGAGGAACTTTTAAAATCGAGCGATATTATTACCATTCATTGTCCTTACACGAAAGAGACGCACCACCTCATCAACAAAGGCAATGTTCTTTCGATTAAAAGGGGAGCTTATCTCGTAAACACCGCCCGGGGCGGAATAGTGGAAACCGAGGCTTTGGTTTTGGGTCTCCAAGAAGGGGTTTTGGCCGGAGTGGGTTTGGACGTCCTCGAAGAAGAGGTGGAAATTAAGGAAGAAATTGTCTCGGCAAGGGAAAAGCGCGACCCCGAAGAAATGAAAGTGATGCTCCAGGACCACGTCTTGATGCGGATGCCCAACGTCTTGATAACTCCGCATACCGCTTTCAATTCCCGGGAAGCAGTGGAAAGAATTCTTGCGAAGACACTCGAAAACATCGAAGGATTTTTGGCGGGTAAGCCGGTGAATCTGGTGAAATGAGCGAATATACGCCCTTGCGAATCAAAGACCTGCCTCCGGCGCCTCATTGGAGCAGGGCCATTGGTGTCGGCATTGTGGTTATGGGTCTCGCCATCGGCACGGGCGAACTTATCATGTGGCCGCACCTTGTCACCAAATACGGTCTCGGTCTTTTGTGGGCCGCGGTTTTAGGCATTACTTTCCAGTTTTTCATAAATTATGAAGTGGCTCGCCACGCTTTGGCGACCGGCGAAAGTTTTTTCACCGCTTCCGCCCGATCTTGGAAGTGGCTCGTTCCTTTCTGGCTGGTATCGGCGATTCTTCTTTACATCTGGCCCGGCTGGGCGGCGGCCATGGGCACGACTCTTCGCGAACTTTTCGGCTTCGGCAGTTACCTTCATTGGGCTTGGGCGACTCTCGGCCTGGTTTTGATTCTGACTTTCGCCGGCCGGATTGCTTACGTTGTTTTGGAAAAAACCCTCAAAATCACCGTGCCCGCTTTTTTCATTCTCTTGCTTACGATAAGTTTTTTTACGCTTGACGGAAGCTCTCTTCTTGCCGGCCTGAAAGGAATTTTAAACTTCGGCTGGATTCCGGAAGGCATTGATTTGGGCGTTTTCTTGGGCGCCATTGTTTTTGCCGGCGCCGGCGGTCTCTTGAATCTTTGCACTTCGCTCTGGTATCGGGACAAGCAAGCCGGTATGGGTTATTACGTCGGGCGGATAATCAATCCGATTACGGCGAGGCCCGAGGCGGTCGCGGCTACCGGTTACGCTTTTAATCCAAGCGGAGAAAATATCAAGCGCTGGCGTGCCTGGATGCGCTACGTGCTCATTGACCAGGGCGTCATTTTTTGGTTTTTGGGCTTGATTACGCTTCTTCTTCTTAGCGTGAACGCCTACGTCGTTCTTACGCCGCTCGGTCTTGTGCCCGAAGGCCTAAACGTCGCCGTCGTCCAGGCGCATATTTTCGGCGAGCACTGGGGGAAAATAGGATTCAACGTCTTTCTGGTAATGGCATTTCTCATGCTTTTTTCCGTAATGTGGACCGTAATAGACGCCTTCACCCGAATCGTAAGCGACATTTTATTCGTTAATTCCCGCACCGGTCCTTTCGAAAAATACTTCTCCTGGTTTAAAAAACTTTCTTTGAGCCAGCTCTATTACGGTCTTATTGTCGGAATCGTTATCTTGAACGCCCTGCTTATTCCGTTGAATCAACCCCTGGTTCTCTTAACCATAAGCGCCGTTCTGGGCGGATTCGTAATGGCGATTTACACTCCCATCATTATATTTCTGAACAATCGGCGCTTGCCGAAAGAACTAAGGCCGAATTTGTTCGTAAACGTCGTCATGACTTTTGCGGCCGTTTTCTACATCTATTTTGCGGTGAGGATCATTGCCGATAAAATAACATAGGAATGAAAATCGATAACGTAGTTTTAAAACCAATATCGGATTCTCGGGGAGAGCCGACGATTGAAGTCGGAATCAAAACCGGGGGCGGCGAATTTTCCGCTCAAATCCCTTCCGGGAAAAGCCGCGGCAGCCGCGAGGCGGCGGTTTTGCCCCCGGAGAAGGCGGGAGAAACCCTGGAATTTTTTAAAAAAGAAATCATCGGGAAAGATTTCAAAAACATCAAGGACTTTGACGGTTCTCTCATCGTTCTTGACGGGACGCCAAACAAAGCCAAGCTCGGTGGAAATCTTATGCTCGGCTTGTCGCTTTCTTTTGCCCGCGCTCTCGCTTATGAAAACAATTTCGAGCTTTGGCAGGTATTGAAGAGCGAATTTTTCTCTGCCTCGCCGACAGGCGGGCCGGCCAGCGCCGAATCGGAACCGCCCCGGATTTTTTCCAATTTTATCGGCGGCGGGGTGCATGCCAAAAATAACCTCGCTATTCAGGAGTTTTGGGTTGTGGCCGAATCGAAAGGAGGAGCGGCCGAAACTTGCCGTAAGCTTTTGGAATTTTATGAATCGGTGGGGTGGGTCTTGAAAGAGCAATACGGATTATCGGAACTCAAAGTCGGTGACGAGAAAGCTTATTCCCTGGATTTTCGAAATAATTTCGAGCCGATTGAAGTGCTCGGGCGGGAGATAGAAAAAAACCGGCTTGCCGGAGAGTTCTCTCTTGGGCTTGATGTCGCCGCCTCGAGTTTTTACGAGGACGGCCTTTATGTTTTTGAAGGGAAGAAACTTACCTCGGGCGAACTTGAAGGCGTTTATTCGGATTATTTCCGGAAAGTACCGCTTCTTTCTTCGATTGAAGACCCCTTTGATGAGCGGGACGAAGCGGCCTTTGTAAAATTTTCGTCGACTTGGGGTGACGAGAAGTTGGTGATAGGCGACGACCTTACGGTTACCGACCCGGCGCTCATCAAGGTAGCGGCCGCGGGGAAAATGGTAGGCGGCGTAATCATAAAACCCAATCAAATCGGCACCGTTTCGGAAACCTGCGCGGCGATTAACGCGGCCCATGAAAACGGTTTGAAGTGCATTGTTTCGCACCGGTCGGGGGAGACGGCGGATAATTTCCTGATTCACTTCGCAAAAGCGGGCGGCGCCTACGGCGTGAAAATCGGCGCGCCGGCAGGAGAAAGATTGTTAAAGTTTCAGGAATTCGTCCGTTTGTATCCGCGCTGATTCCCCGTAAGTTTCATTCTCTCGGCTATTCGCGCCTTGACAAATCTGTAAAATTATGTATTATTTATGGCAGCATTTCACTTGGTTGTTCGCCATCACCAGGAGGTAGTTCTCTATGAAGACGTTGAATTTCGGGGTGGTCGCGGTGTTCCTGTTCTTCGCGTTCGTCGCGAGCGCGTGCTCGCCCGACACGTCGCGCGGCGGAGAATCGGCGCGGGTCACGTCCCCATCGAGGTCGCTGGCACAGTCGCCGGAGGCGCCGCCGGTGGAAAGGGATAGCCTCGCGATTTTCCGCCCGATCTTGGAGTCTCTCTCCGATCGGTTGGAACCGGAGGCCGACATCTACGCGGTGCTGGAGAGCGGGTCAGCTCACGGTTCCTGCGAGAACTGGTTGGTGTCGTCCCCCGACGACTATCAGGCCGCCATCGAGTGGTTCAGTCGCCATCCCGAGTATGTCAACGTGCTCGGTACCAGCGCCGGTTTCGTCAGGCGGCACTACAGGGAGCGGGCCATAGCCGGTTTGCAGGAACAGCTCCAGAACGCCCGCCGGGGTGTTCTCGAGACCGACTGCGACGGGGTGAGCACCTTCTTCCTATTCGATGACGCCCTTGCTCACGTCCGGGCGCTCCAGATCCCGCCCGAAGAGATCGAGGATGGGCTCACGGTCGCCGGTCTGCGGCAGGTCATGGCTCGCCTGGTCGGCTTCGAGGCCATCAAGATGATCGAGGACGATCGGTACTGGGGCCTCTCGGACGAATCGGGAGAGGGAGCCTATCTCGGCAAGCCGTGGTATCGTGACTACGGATTCACCTGCACCGAGATGGGTCTTAACGAGGCCCATTGTCGGCAGGTGACGGAGCCGCCGGACCGCGGTTGATGTCCTGACGAACGGCCGAGAGCACGGCGGGAGTGCGTGGAAACACGCGCTCCCGCTTTCGTTTTTAAATTCCTTGCCTTCTTTTAGATGATTTGTGATTTGTGGGCGGGTTTGATATACTGCGAAAAGGCTATGGAATTCATTTTGAAATTTATCCTGCTCTCGAGCTTTCTCTTGGTCGCCCTCTTCGGCTTTGCGGTGATGGCGAACGGTTCGGCTCATTGCCTCGCTTCGCTTATGAAAGGAGCGGCTTGCCCGGAAGGTCTTTTCGGTTTTGCTTCT
>CAZGRD010000008.1:936-10912 GCA_964528065.1 uncultured Candidatus Saccharibacteria bacterium | reverse complement strand
AAAAATCAATGAATACAAAAAATAAATCGTTAATAATCGCCGCGGTGGCCGTTTTGGGAAGCCTCGGCCTCATACTCATTACCAAGCCGGCGCCGGAAGTCGGCGGAAACTTCAACGCCCAGATTGGTTTTGCAATTATGTCCGAGGAACGGTCTTTCGACTTCGGAACAATCAGTATGGCCTCGGGTGACGTCGGCCACGAATTCAAAATCAGGAATGAAAGCAGTGAAGCCGTAAAAATCGATAAAATGTACACTTCCTGTATGTGCACCGTCGCCTATTTCGTAAAAGACGGCGGGAGAATTGGTCCCTTCGGAATGCCGGGGCACGGGTTTGCGCCGCCGCTAAGGAGGGTTATTGAGGCCGGGGAAGAAGCTGTTATTTCGGTGGTTTTTGACCCGGCCGCCCACGGTCCGGCCGGCGTGGGACCCGTAGAGAGGGAAATTTATCTTGAAGACGAGTCGGGGAATCCGGTTGTCGTCCTTGAAATTAAAGCGATTGTAACTCCGTGAAAAAGAAAATAATCGTTCCAATCGTTCTTGCCGTTGCCTTCTTGGGAATTTTTCTTTTCTTCCGTTTCACCGGAGCGGGGCAGGAGTTTTTGTGGGGCGCAAGCGACGGCGGAAAACTGCTTCTGCCGCTTATAGTGGTTGCGGCAGTAATTGATTCCGTAAACCCCTGTGCTTTCTCGGTTCTCATCTTGACCATCGCTTTCCTCTTCAGTATCGGGAAATTGCGCTCGGGGATACTGAGAATCGGCGGTTCTTACGTTCTCGGACTTTTCGTCGCTTACGTTTTGATCGGTTTGGGAATTCTTCAGGCGTTTCATCTCTTCAATACGCCGAATTTCATGGCGAAAGTGGGCGCCGCGCTTCTTATCGTTCTCGGGGCGATAAATATCATAAACGAATTTTTCCCGAGATTTCCGATAAAGCTTAGGATTCCTCATGCCGCTCACCGTAAAATTGCCGAGTTTATGGAGAAAGCCTCGGTGCCGACCGCCTTTGCGCTCGGCGCACTCGTGGGACTCTGCGAATTTCCCTGCACCGGGGGTCCTTACCTTCTGGTCCTGGGGCTTCTTTACGATTCGGCCACCTATGCCGCGGGCTTGGGTTACCTCCTCCTCTACAACCTGATTTTCATTCTGCCGCTTGTCATCATTCTTCTTATTGCTTCGAATGATGCCCTGCTTGAAAAAGTACAGAAATGGCAGAAGGAAGAAAGAAAAGGCATGCGCCTTTACGGGGGAATCGCGATGATACTCCTTGGCCTCCTGATATTTCTCATCTAAATTGTTAAAATAAGAATATGGAAATAATAATCGTTACAATCTCAATCTTAGTCATCACCTTCCTTGCCTGGTTAATCAACAAACTCTTACCGTTCAAGGTTTGTCCCATTTGCGCCGGCGTTTCCGGCACCTGGTTCCTATTGCTCGTCGGGATTCTTTTGGGTTGGTTGTCACTTGCCAATTACTATTTGCTAATTGCCGTTTTAATGGGCGGCACCGTCGTCGGCATTGCTTACCAGGGTGAGAAAAGAATGAACGTGGCGCCGGAAAATTTCCTGAAGTTCAAAACGGCTGTCATCGTACCCGGTTTCGTGCTTGTTTATTTTGCGCTCGCAAGTATCGGCTGGCTTGCTCTTGTCATTGAAGCGGCGGTTCTTGTAGCGGTTATGTACCTTTACTTTGTCCAGCCTTTTCTAAAAGAGAGGCCGCCGGTGCGGGATAAAGAGAAAGTCGCCGAATTGGAGGATAAAATGAAAAACTGCTGTTGAAAAATGAAAAAGAATCTGTTCCCGGTAATAATCTTGGTTGTTGTCGTTGCGGCGGTCGGAGTTTTGGGTTTTTATCCGAGGCGCGAACCGAGCGTCGAGCTTGATGCTTTTGCCCGGTGTCTTGCGGAAAAACAAGTGACGATGTACGGCGCGGAGTCCTGCTCGTGGTGTCAGAAGGAAAAAGCGAATTTCGGAAGCGCCTTTGATTACGTGCCTTATGTGGAGTGCCCGGAGGAACCGCAGAAATGCATAGCGGCGGGCATACAAGGTACGCCGACCTGGATTGTCCCTGCCTCGCCGGCAGGCGGGCCCGACGGCAAAAAATTGGCCGGTTATCAGGGCTTGGAGAAGCTTTCCCTCGAGAGCGGTTGCCCGCTTCGCCAAAGCTCCAGCGAGGCGAGCCCGCTTCCTTAATATATCTAAACAAATCTATGAACAAGAAATTAATTCCGATAAGTATTTTAATTTCCATTTCTTTGATTGCCATTTCGTTTTTTTACCGGAATGGTTTGGAGGAAAAGGAAGCCGAAGCGGTTCCGTCTCCCGGCGGGTTCGTTCTGCCCGTAAAGTGGGGCGATTTAGGTGATAGGCTTGTTGGAACAGGAGTAATCGACGTGGAAAAATTCCAGGCACTTTATTCCAATCGCGGAGGAATGAGCGAAGAAACAAGCGACCTCTTCGCGAAAGGCGGCAATCTGGTGATGACGCCCGAGAATTCGGGTGAAGTGTTGAATCTCTTATGGGCTTTCGGTCTCGCCAACAAAAATCCGATTTTGGAAAACGGGCCGATGACCGATCCCCGTTACAGTGGTCCGGACAGGTTTGCTTCGACCGGCGGCTGGACGCTCTCGCGCGGCGACGCAATGGAGCACTACTCGCGCCATGAGTTCGTTGTTTTAACCGAAGAACAGCAGGGACTAGTTGAACGCGTCTCGAAGAACATTTACCGGCCTTGTTGCGGCAATTCGACTTATTTCCCCGATTGCAATCACGGAATGGCAATGCTGGGGCTCCTGGAGCTTATGGCTGTCCAAGGGACGGGCGAAGAAGAAATGTACCGGGCGGCGCTTCAGGTGAATTCTTCATGGTTTCCGGACACTTACCGCGTTATTGCCGGCTATCTCGAGTCGAAGGGTCAGAGTTTGGAGGCGGCGGACCCGAAGGAGATTTTGGGGCCTAATTTTTCAAGTTACTCGGGTTTCAACCGCATTCTTGCCGAATTCAATCCGCCGGAAGGCGCGGGCGGCGGCAGTTGCGGCGTCTAAAATGGTCGAGAAATATAAATCGATAAAACAATGAATCAATTGAATAAAGTTTCGGCAATGTGGCTTGCGGTTCTCCGAATCGTAATCGGCTGGCTCATATTCTACGCCGGCATTACCAAAGTTCTGGACCCGGCTTGGAGCGCCGCCGGTTACTTGAAAAGCGCCCAGACGTTCTCCGGATTTTACGGTTGGCTTGCGGGGGAGGGCATGTTGCCGATAGTGAACTTCGTGAACGAATGGGGGCTTACGCTTTTGGGAGTTTCGCTCATTTTAGGAATCGGCGTGCGTTTGAGTTCAATCTTGGGCGCGATACTGATGCTTCTCTATTATTTCCCGGCGGCGGATTTTCCTTTTATCGAGCACGGCTTCTTGGTTGACGAACATATTGTCTACGCGGCGCTCTTTGCGTTCTTTGCCGCAGTCCGGGCCGGCCGTTATTACGGATTGGAGAATTGGTGTGCCAGTTTGCCGATCTGTTCGAAGTTCCCTAAAATAAGGTCGTGGCTCGGATAAGTTGAGTTTATGAAACTTGGTATAATCTTACAATCAAACAAACCGGAGCGTGTCTGGAACACTTTTCGCTTGGCGATAACCGCGCTCAAAGCCGGTAGTCAGGTGAAAGTGTTTTTGATGAACGAAGGTTCGGAACTTGATGCTATTCCCGACAGCGAGAGTTTTGATATTTCCGCGAAAATAGCGGAATTCAAAGAGTTGAAAGGGGAAATCTATGCCTGCGGCACCTGCCTCAAGGTTCGCGGCAAAAGAGGAAGCAATGTTTGCCCGGTTTCTACAATGTCTGACTTGCTCAAAATAATTGAAGATTCGGATAAAGTGCTTGTTTTCGGTTAGTGTTCGGGGAGGGTAGTCGACTCCCTTTAATCGAGTAAATAATCTTATGATGTGGAATTGGGGACAAGGCATGATGAGCTGGGGAGGATTCGGTTTTCTCTTCACGGTTACCTGGATTGTCTGGCTTATTGTCGGAATTTTCCTCGCCATCTGGCTTTGGCAGAAAATAAACAAAAAATAGCTCTTGACTTTGTATACCCCCCGGGGGTATCATGAACTTATGAACGAGAACGTCAAAAAGCAGGCTATCCGGCGGCTTAAAATAGCAGGTGGTCAGGTCCGCGGCCTGGAAAGAATGCTTGAAGAAGATAAATATTGCATTGACATAATCCACCAATCATTGGCAACAAAGAGGGCCCTTTCCAGCTTTGAAAACCTCATTTTAGAGAACCACTTATCGACTCACGCCATCGAGCAGATAAACTCGGGTAAGAAAAGAAAAGCCGTAAATGATATCTTGTCAATTTATAAGCTTTATGGACAGAAATAAGAAAGGAAAGGTCGGGGGTTTTAAGGTAAAAAGAAAACAATGAATCAAAACTTAGGCAGGTTGGACAGAACTTTGCGGTTTCTTTTGGCATTTTGGTGGCTTGGTCCCTGGGCGCCGCAGTACGATGCGGCGTGGGCGGGCGTTCTCATCGCCATTATCGGGTGGATTGCTCTTATCGAGAGCTTCTGGGGCTGGTGCTGGCTTCATCGGCTACTCGGTATAGATAACAGAAATCAGTAACTTAAACTAATACGGTAATTAAAAAGATCGATAGAGATCAAAGTCTCAGAAGGTGTTGAATTATTCCATCAAAATGCAATACGCCTGGTTTATCTGGAGTATTCTTCTCCTTATTATATGGATAGTCGTTTATGTTACGTTAAGGAGTAAAGAAAGCAGAAAAGAAATGCTCATTGTTAGTCTTTGGACCTCTCTTTTCGGTCTTACCGAACCGATTTTCTTGTACGAGTACTGGACTCCTCTGTCGCTCTTCGACTTGAATCTGAAAACGGGTTTCGATATAGAAAGCGTTTTGTGGTCTTTCGGCGTCGGCGGCATCGTCGTCGTGCTCTACGAATTTTTCTTCAAAAAAGGGCACGCGGCCATTTCGGTTCACGAACGGCACGCCGCCCGTCACCGTTTCCACTTGTGGGCGGTTCTTTCCGTACCGGTTACCGTTTCGATTCTTTTTCTAGCAACGGATCTGAACCCCATTTACTCGTCGATAATAGCTTTGCTCGTCGGGAGCCTAATTACTTTATATTGCCGCCCCGACTTGAAGGACAAAATGATGGCCAGCGCATTCCTTTTCTTCGGCGTTTATTTTCTTTATTTCCTGACCTTGGTGGCGGCATTTCCGGGTTACGTCGAATCGGTTTGGAACTTGGATGCCATTTCGGGAATTTTGGTTCTCGGCATACCGCTGGAAGAATTGGCGTTTGCTTTGACTTTCGGTCTTTATTGGTCGAGCGTTTACGAACACACAAAATGGCGTAAGGTAACAATAAAAAAATGAAGAAAAAGACATACAAAATTCACGGCATGCATTGTGCCAGTTGCGCCGGAACGATTGAGCGCGTACTCCTAAAAACGGCCGGGGTGCGTTCTGCAGCGGTTAATTTTGCTTCAGAGTCAGCGCTTGTTGAATTTGATGAAAATATTGTTTTGGAATCGGGTCTTTCCCGTGCGGTTGAATCCGTCGGTTACAAGTTTGATACTGGCTTTCAAACAAAGAGAGACGAAGTGATCGATGACAAAGGCTCCAAAACCATTTCAATAAAAGTATTAGGGATGGATTCTCCTCATTGCGCCATGGTTGTTGAGAACGCGCTTAAAAAATTGCCCGGCGTTAAAAATATTGAGATAGATTTTTCGAATCAGCGCGCAAAAGTGGTTTTTATCCCCAAAAAACTTATTGTCAGCGATATTTTCAAAGTAATCACCGATGCCGGCTATAAGCCGATTGAAGAAGAGGGAGAAGCGGAAAAAATTTTAGACAAAGAAAAGGTTGAGCGGGAGAAACAACTGAAAATACTGAAACGCAAGCTTTGGATGGGCGGCATTCTCTCGGCTTTTATATTTTTTGGCAGTTTTTCGGAATGGTTCCCTTTCGTGCCGCAAGTTCTAAGCAATAACTGGATGCTTTTAGCACTCACAACACCTGTGCAGTTTTGGGTCGGCTGGCAATTTTACGGTGGGTTGAAACTGCTGGTGAAATACCGCACCGCCGACATGAATACTTTAATTGCTATCGGCACGCTGGCGGCTTATCTCTACAGCGTTTCAGTCACCATATTCCCGGATTTTTTCGCCAAAGGAGGAATCGTCCCGGAAATATATTTTGATACTTCGGCCATCATCATCGTCCTGATTCTGTTGGGGAAATACCTTGAAGTGCTTATGAAAGGACGGGCGTCGGAAGCGATTAAAAAACTTATTGGCTTACAACCTAAAACCGCAAAAGTTTTGAAAGGCGGAAAAGAGATTGAAATTCTAATCAGCGATGTGCGAGTGGGGGATTTAATAGTGGTTCGTCCCGGAGAAAAAATTTCCGTTGATGGGAAGATTACCGAAGGCGACTCGGAAGTTGATGAGTCAATGGTGACAGGCGAGTCAATGCCGCTCCACAAAATCGTGGGTAGTGCTGTTATTGGTAGTACCGTGAATAAATTCGGCACTTTTACCTTTCAAGCAACAAAAATCGGCAAAGATACTGTCTTATCGCAAATCATTAGGATGGTAGAAGAAGCGCAGGGATCAAAAGCGCCGATCCAGCGTCTCGCCGACTTGGTTTCTTCATATTTTGTTCCGGTTGTAATGGTAATCGCGATTCTCACTTTTATTATTTGGTTTTTATTCGGTCCCGCTCCCGCTTTCAGTTTCGCCCTTGTCAATTTTATAGCTGTTCTTATAATTGCCTGTCCATGCGCGCTGGGTCTGGCAACCCCTATGGCTATCATGGTTTCCTCTGGTAGCGCGGCGGGGAAAGGAATCTTGATTAAAGACGCCGCCTCGCTTGAGATTGCCAATAAAATTGATGTAGTGGTGTTGGATAAAACGGGCACGCTTACGGAAGGTAAGCCGCAATTAACCGACATCATCGCGTTTAACGGCGAAAATCAGGCAAAAATTCTCAACTTTGCTGCGTCGCTTGAACAAAGATCGGAGCACCCTTTAGCGCAGGCGATTTTGCAGTATGCCGCAAGTCTTGACCAGAAATCTTCTCATCCTCTTGATAAAGCAATAATAGATGAAGCGAAGAAAGAAAAAATTGAGCTATACAAGCTTGAGGATTTTAAGGCAATTTCCGGAAAAGGGCTGCGCGGTTTTTTGGAGATACAGTCCCGAAGAGTTGAAGTTTATCTGGGGAATAGAGTTCTTATGACCGATATCGGACTTAATGTTTCTTCGTATGAGGATAAAATCAAAAAACTTGAAGACGAAGGCAAAACAGTTATGGTCCTTGCCGTGAACAATCAAATAAAGGGCGCGCTTGCCGTTGCCGATGTGCTTAAGAAAGAATCAATAAAAGCAGTAAAAGCCTTGAAAGACAGCGGCATAAATGTCTGGATGATCACGGGAGACAATGACCGAACCGCGCGCGCTATTGCAGCCCAAGTGGGGATAGAAAACGTGATGAGCGAAGTCTTACCCGATAGAAAATCGGAGAAGGTGCGAGAACTGCAGGAGCAGGGAAAAATTGTGGCAATGGTAGGAGACGGCATTAATGATGCGCCGGCTCTAACGCAAGCTAATGTGGGCATCGCTATGGGTGAAGGCACGGACATTGCGATGGAGTCGGCAAACGTCACCTTAATGAGAGGAGACTTGATGCTTATTCCGGAGACAATAAAACTTTCAAGGCGGACGATGAGAATAATAAAACAAAACCTTTTCTGGGCATTTTTCTACAACTCCGCTTTTATTCCCGTTGCCGCGGGGGTTTTGTATCCGTTTTTTGGAATTTTGCTTAATCCGATTTTTGCCGCGGCGGCAATGGCGTTTTCGAGCATAAGTGTCGTTTTGAATTCACTGCGTCTAAAGAAAATCAGTATCTGAGTTGTACAGGAACGATATGATTTTAAAACCCGTAGCCAAAGGATTAACGGCAACGATTTTACTTCTCGGTGTCTATTTCGGCCTTATAACCCTAATAAGCGGTTGGTCTTTTGCCTTGGGCCAATTTTCCAGGTTTTGGTATTTTATTATTGCACTTGCTCTAGGGTTTGGGGTTCAAGTAGGGTTTTATTTTTATCTTAAGGACGCTGTTCATCAGCTTGCCGCAAAGGGAATAGTGGCGGTTTCGGGGACGACTTCAACGGTCGCAATGGTTTCCTGTTGCGCTCATTATCTGGCAAATATTTTACCGGTTATCGGCATCGCGGGGTTTTTGAGCATAATAGGCCAATATCAAGTTCAGTTATTTTGGCTCGGTCTGGTTTTTAATTTTGCCGGCATTGCTTACATAGGAGGAAAAATAATGAAATTTTATCGCTCATGAAAAAAAATCACTTTGTTTTAATCGGGCTGGCCGTCGTCGCCGTGACGATTTTTTACGGCGTTTCTATTAAACCGGCTGAACCCGTGTCGCTAACGGCGCTTACGGTAGCCGACGGCCCCGTTTCCGTTACCGTCACGCCGATTTTCAGCGATACAAAATGGAGTTTTAATGTCGCCCTTGATACTCATTCCGAAGAATTGAACGCCGACCTTACTAAAGTTTTGGTGATTGTAACTGACGACGGAAGAGAATACTTGCCTATAAATTGGGAAGGCGACCCGCCTGGCGGCCATCATAGGGAGGGGATTTTGAGTTTTAATCCGATTGTACCCCAGCCGCGCTTCATCGAGTTAATATTGAAAGATATTGGCGGCGTGGAAGAGCGCGGGTTCCTGTGGATGACCAGTTGAAAACTTTATTCTTTATGTTAATCTTCATTATTGTATGAAATTTGAATTTTGGCTTTTTCTTCTTTTCGGAATAATCGTTGTCATTGTAGGATTCAACATCGTTTTCGCCGGTTAAAAGCATGGTAAACGGTGTACGGAGCAAAAATTTTTTCAGTCCCGGTTCGCCGGAACCTTTTAAGTTGTCGCGGAGCAAAATCGAGCTTTTTTTGGACTGCCCGCGCTGTTTTTATCTTGATCGCCGGCTCGGCATCGGCCGCCCGCCGGGCTTTCCTTTTACCCTGAACTCCGCCGTCGACTATTTATTGAAAAAAGAATTCGACATCCACCGGGCGGCGGGTTCGGCTCATCCTCTAATGAAAGCCTACGGTGTGGAAGCGGTCCCCTTCCGGCACGAGAAAATAAACGAGTGGCGGGAAAATTTCAAAGGCGTGGGGTTTCTCCACCGGCCGACCAATCTTTTCATTCACGGCGCGGTTGACGACGTATGGATTAACGGTAAAAAAGAACTGATTGTCGTCGATTATAAGGCGACGAGCACGAACGGCAAAATCACGCTCGATGCCGAATATCGCCAGTCCTACAAACGGCAGATGGAAATTTATCAGTGGCTCCTGCGCCGGAACGGGTTCGAGGTCTCGGACACCGGCTACTTCGTCTACGCAAACGGCGATAAGGACAAGAAAGCTTTTGACGGCAAACTGGAATTCAAGGTGGAAATCATTCCTTACACGGGGAGCGATGCCTGGGTTGAGGGAGCGATTTTTGATGCCCACAAATGTATGTCGGGGGATTTGCCCTCATCTTCGCCAACTTGCGAATACTGTCCTTACCGCGAAGCGGCCGGAAAGTACGAATAAATTTTTATTGACACTTTCAGCTTTATCTTGTATTTTAAAAACGGTTCCATTCCAACGAGGAGGCCTTATGGTCCGCGATGGACAACAGAACCCTTCGACAAGGAGACCGGGGGAAGTCGCCGACGACGATCTGATCAACGAGCTGGTGAATCTCAACGAGGCCGGGGAGCTTTGCTCGCCTTACGGGACCAGACGGAGAAGCGAGGCTGTTGCCCGCTTTCTGGTTCCTCTTCCCCCGCCTCGCAGGCCGCAGCCGTCCGGTTGGAGCGCCTGTCGGGACTCGCGATGGTGACATCGCATCTCCGGTGAGAAGGGTCGCATGACGG
>CAZGRD010000008.1:0-926 GCA_964528065.1 uncultured Candidatus Saccharibacteria bacterium | reverse complement strand
CCGCCCCTTTTTCCGCCAATAATAAGGACTCTTGACAGCAGGGAGTAGTTGGTTATAATGAACATTATCATGAATATTGTCAGAAAAATGTCAGCTTGGTGGGCGATGAAATCCTTACGAACGTAGGGCTGGTTCATCGCACACGATAATGTTTTTAGAACCTCACCCTGCGTGAGGATTTTTTATTTCCGTGCTTGCAATCGTGCGTTTTGAAAAATACATAATTGCCAGCACAGAAGTTGCTCATTGACAACTCTGTAGCTCGTAGTGCTGGAGCTACTTCACTATCGTAAGGAGGTTGCATGGACATCAAGCACGTGCTCAAGGACCACGCATACCAGAATGTACCCCTCACGTTCGACGAGGCGTACGCTCTCGGTATGTACACGATCCGAGGGTGCAACGGCGACCCTCTCGCCGGAATCCAGAGCATTGTTGCCCTCTCGGCGCTTCACAACCGCGCGACCTACGCGTGGAAGAACGGTTCGGAGGTTCATCGCTGTAACGGCGATACTCCACCCTCCGCTGCCGCCCAGATCGCGGGAGTGTGCGCGGCGGTTTTCGAACACGACATCGTGAAATCCGAGTTCGGGTTCGCTCACCCTCGTGTTCCCTTCGCTATCGACAACTGCGGGATGGGGGGAGACCTCACGGTGACGGCGAACGTGAGCACCATCGCGGCGCTCATCGCTGCCACCGCCGGTATCCCGATGTTCAAGCACGGTTCGCCGGCGAATGCGGACAAGGGCCGACACGGGAGCTCGGACTTCATTCATCTTCTTGGCATCAACCCCGCCGTTTCCAAGGAGACGATGGAGCGGTGCGTGGAGAGAACTCACTTCGGGTACATCGAGGCGTTGGACAAGCGTTACAAGCACATCCACGTCCTCACTCACGAAGTGGCCCAGCTCCCGCACATGAACGAC
>CAZGRD010000007.1:24903-27597 GCA_964528065.1 uncultured Candidatus Saccharibacteria bacterium | reverse complement strand
TATAATTATTTTTATGAAAGGATACATCGGGAATATTGAAAAAGAAACTAAGGAAAACGAAAATTTCCGCAAGGTTTTGTATACGGCGGGAGAAAGCCAGCTCGTGGTGATGAGTTTGAAGCCCGGCGAGGATATCGGTGAAGAAGTCCATGACGACACCGACCAATTTCTTCGGGTGGAAGAAGGCGAAGGAAAGGCGATTTTGGACGGAGTGGAAAGTAAAATCGCGGATAACTATGCCGTGGTTGTGCCGGCCGGGACAAAGCACAATATCTTAAATACTTCAGCCGACCGGCCGCTCAAGCTCTACACGATTTATTCGCCGCCCCATCACCGCGATGGGGTGATTCACGAAACGAAAGAAGCGGCGATGAAAGACGATGAACATTTTGACGGTAAAACTACGGAAAAGGTCGCCGGGTAGAATTTAAAATTTTTCTTTATCAACTTTATGCATTGGGGATGGGGTTATCCTATGGGCGGCTGGCTCTGGGGGATCGGCGGATTGCTTTTCGCGGTTCTTATTGCCTGGAGCCTTATTTGGAAGGGACTTGCGCTTTGGAAAGCCGCCAAAGAGGGTCACAAGGTTTGGTTCATCGCGCTTCTCTTGATTAACACTGTCGGAATCCTGGAGATTCTCTATATTTACGTTTTCAGCAAGAGGAAGTGGGCGGCCTAATTTCGTGATGAAGGTTTTCGTTAAAGCCAAACCGAATTCCAAAAACGAGGAAGTTCGGCAGATTGACGATTCGCATTTTGAAGTAAGCGTCAAAGAACCGCCGCGGGAAGGAAAAGCAAACAAGGCAATTTTAAAAGCGCTTGCCGGTCATTTTGGCGTGCCGGCTTGGCAGCTCGAGCTTGTTTCCGGTTTCAATTCCCGGACGAAAGTCATAGAAATCGATCAGAACTTGTAGATGAATATCGATTTTCCGGCCCGGGCGTAAGGTTCCACGCCGCGGAGGAAAGAATATTCGTCTTCGGGTTTGCGTTCGAGGTCCGGGTCAAGATTAGCCCAGGCGCCCTGCAAGGTATTTGCGGAGACGGCGAGCCACTCGATGCCGATGTCTTTCGGGTTGCCGCGGGCCGACCACCAGTTTTCGGAAATTTCTTCGCCAAGATGGTATTTGGGACTGCCGCCACCGAAGTAATCGACGGCGATTTTATTTATGTTTTTCTCCCCGACGAATTTCTTTAAAAACTTCAAATCCTGCCCCCAGTCATAATTCGAATCGGTGACCAGGGTGTAGCCGACGCGAGTGCCGCCGCCCAGTTCATTGAAGTAAGACAAGAAATGCGGGGAAACAATGGCGGTTTCCGCAAGAAACCAAATGAGAAGGACGCTTATGAAAGCGGATTTTCCGGCCGTTTTCCTGGCTGAAAACCATGATTTTACGGCGCCAGCAGAGAGGATGTAGATGAAAGGGATAGTAGGCAGTAAGTGCCGGACACCGATATTCAGGGAGCTTTGGATGCTGTAAGCCCAATAAATGGCGACGAACAGAAGCATCGCGAATTCGGGGAAGTGAGTGCCCAAATAATTCACGAAGGATTTTAGGCGATAGGCGTTAGGCTTTAGAATTTTCCGGATGCCGAGGCCGAGAGCGAGGAAAATCAGGATGAGCGAAGGAATCGGTTCTTTGAGAAGGAAAACGGCGGGGAAGTAGTACCACCAGCCGTCTGCCGAAAGGTCGCCCAAAAAGTAAGCGGTGTTGCCGCCGGATGCCCTCTGCAAGATCATCAGCACTCCGAAAAAATATTGGCCGATCGGCCGGAGAACCGGATTTTGAACGAGAGCGAGGTCCAGGTCGGCGAGGAAGCGCGGCGTAAAGCCGCCGATTGTGGCGCTAACATCAGCGAGCTGCCTTTCCGGCGGATAGTTCAGAGTAAAAACGAAATAAACGACGTAGATGAGGACGAGAGCGACCAAGAATATTCCGACGATGCCTCGGAGATATTTTAAAAAATGGCGGCGGTTCACGAAAGCAAAATAAACGATTGCGAGAATGACAAGATATGGAATCAGAAGATTGTTCGAAAATTTGGCAAGAAGGGCGATGCCGAGACCGAGGCCGGCCAAAATAACGGTGCCCGTTCCCGGTCTTGCGAGAAATTTGGTGAAACCGAAAACGGCAAAGAGCACGCCCAAGGCGGCGCCGACATCTGTTGTAACATAGTGGCCGTGGGCGAGGACGATGGGCGAGAGGCCGAAGAGATAGGCGGGCAGAAGCGCCCACCAATTGCCCAAAAGTTCCCGCGACCAAACGTAAATCAAAATTGTCGTAAGAAGGGTGAGAATTATCGGGAAGATTCTGGAATTAGTGACGATCTGGTCGGCGTCGTTGCCCACGCCGTAGAAAAATTGGGCGCCGGTTTCCCATTGGCCGTTTACGTCATCGGTCCAGGCCGGGTGGCCCAAAGGAAAATTGAGGTCCATGAAAAGCAGGGGAATCGCCGAGAGCGCTTTTACGAGCGGCGGATGTTCGGGGTTCAACCGGTAGTCGAGATATTTCATATAGCCGTAACCGGCCGGGATGTGGGCGGTTTCGTCAAAAATGGCGGTTTCGAGCCTGGCGGAATTCCACATCAGTCCGAAAGAGGCGCCGAGAATCGCGATTAAGAGAATTATCCGGAGAGGACCGTTTAATTTGTTTGCCATGTGAAGTGTTATAATTATTATAACTTAGATGGATTTCA
>CAZGRD010000007.1:20898-24803 GCA_964528065.1 uncultured Candidatus Saccharibacteria bacterium | reverse complement strand
CTCATCGAGGTTTTAATCTACACGATTATCTTTGCGGTAAGCGCCGTATTTCTCGTGGGAATTTTGATGGCCATTACCCGGGTTCAGAGCCGGCAGTCGTCGGTAAACGAAGTAAACGCCCAGATTACATTCGTCGACAAGACCATTCAGCGGCTGGTGCGGGAAGCGAGCTTGGTTGACATGGACGCGGGCGAATCGACCACCACCCTCACTTTGCGGATGGCTTCATCCACTTTTGACCCGACGACGATTTACGTCGATGCCTCCTCGACCGCCATTTACCTTCAGGAAGGCGAGGGGACGGCGCAAGCTCTTACCGACTCGAACGTGACGGTCAATAATTTTCTGGTTACGAAGTACGAAAATCCCGGCGGGCCGACCATTGTTCAGGTTGACTTGACGCTTGAGTTCAACGCGACCAGTCCCCAGTCCCAGGCGGTGCGGACCTTGCGGACGGCGGTGACGAAAATTTCGGCGGCGACTTTCGACTCGAGCATTTTGCCGAATTCCAACGACTCCTACGACGTCGGCAACGCGGTCAACAATTGGAAGGACGCCTACTTTTCGGGGGAAATCGGAATCGGGACAGGACCGGTTTCAGCCGTGAAGATAAAATCGAACGGCGACATCGGTTTTGCCAGTTCCTCGGCCGGCATCATTTTCGTCGCGCCGGGCGGTTCATGTTTTCACCTGAAGCTCAATAACGCCGGAAATATCGCAACTTCTACTGCGGCTTGTCCTTAGGTGGCGGCTTGCTGAGTTATTTTCCTCAAACCGCTTCGTCCGCTCCTGCGGCGGACTTGCTTGTCCTCGACTGCTCGCCGCCTTATGGCGGACCAAGCCGAGCAGTCTGCGGAGTTTTCGTCAAACAACTCAGCTCGCCATCGATCACAAGAAAACAGCCTATGACAGGGAGAAACCGAACTGGCACGTTTCACGAGCCTGCGGTTTCTCCCTGACCCAATCTCGGTTGGTAATCCTTCACTTCGTTCAGGACGCTCAATTTTCTATTGGTATCTCCGCCCTGCGGGGCGGAATGCCAACCCCTCATTTGAGGGGTTGGCACTTGACAGGCGTGAGTGCTAAAAATATAATTTTCCCTAATGCTCAAGGAGAGGACAAAACTCGTACTGGACGCGGCCGTGAGGGATTACATCACAGTCGGCAAACCGGTCACTTCCGAATCGCTTTTCGGGAAATACGATTTCGGCATCAAGCCGGCGATGATAAGATGGGAACTTTGCGCCTTGGGCGAGGACGATTATTTTTACCAGAATCATCCTTCGGGCGGCCGAATTCCGACCGACAAGGCCTACCGGTTTTTCATCAATGAACTTTTGGATAGCGGAGAAGAAGCAAGAACATCCAACCGTTTTGAAGACTTAATCGAAAACTTTTTTGAAGGCGAACGAACCCGGCTCATCGAGAAAATGGCCGGCTACTTGAAAACTTTGAGCGTCGGCTACGAACCGGAAACCGACTGGTTCATGAAGAGCGGTTTCAGGAATATGCTCGAAAACCTCGCTCTTACCGACCGCGACGAAATTCTGGAAGTGGTCGACGATTTCGAAAATCTTTCGGCGCGGCTCACGAAAACCGTGGGGAAGTGGCACGAAGAAGACGAATGGCCGCAGGTTTTCCTCGGCAAAAGCCCGATTACGAAAAGCCCGCATCTTGCGGTAATGGTGGACTGTTTTCGCCCGGCAAATCAGGAGCTTTTCGTGATGGTGATAGGCCCCAAGAGAATGGATTACGAAAAGTCGCTGAATGTTTTAAGGTCGCTCGAACGGGAGTTTTAAAAATGGAAAAGAAACCGGACAAAAAAATTTCGGAAGAACCGAGGAAGAATTCGGAAAAGTGTGAAAAGGAGCGCGACGAATATCTGAACGGCTGGAAGCGGGCCAAGGCCGATTTCATAAATTATAAAAAAGAGGAAGCCGAGCGGTTTCGGGAATTCGCAAAGTTTTCGAACGAAGCGCTTGTTTCGGAGCTGATAATGGTTTTGGACAGTTTCAGTTTGGGGCTTGCGGTTTTGTCCGCCGAAGGCGGATCCGCCTCAGGCGGAGAGAATAAGCCGGCCGAGAAAGGAATGCGGCTCATCAAAAATCAACTTGAAGAAACGCTGAAGAAATACGGGTTGGAAAAAATTACCGTAAAGCCCGGTGATGTTTTCGACCCCGCTTTTCATGAAGGGTTGAAGGAAGTGGAGTCGGTGGCGCCGCCCGGAACGATTGCCGAGGGGATAGACATCGGGTACGCCCTCAACGGGAAAGTGATAAGACCGGCAAGAGTCAATTTATCGAAAGGTCAAACGAAAACAATAACCAATAACAAATAACTAATAACATGAGCAAAATACTGGGAATAGATTTGGGAACTACCAACTCGGCGATGGCGGTCATTGAAGGCGGCGAGCCGAGGGTACTGGAGTCAAGCGAAGGCGCCCGCACTACGCCTTCGGTCATTGCCGTTTCGAAATCGGGCGAGCGTTTGGCCGGACTTCTTGCCAAGCGGCAGGCGGTGGTTAATCCCACAAACACGATTTCTTCGGTGAAGCGCCTGATCGGCCGGAAATGGAGCGACAAGGAAGTGATTTACGACAAGGATTATTTGTCTTACGAAATAAAAGAATCTTCCACCGGCGGCGTCGAAATAAAGATGGCCGATAGGTGGTACAAGCCGGAAGAAGTTTCGGCGATGGTTCTGCAGAAGATGAAAGCCGATGCCGAAGCCACGCTCGGCGAGAAAATAGATGAAGCGGTGATAACCGTGCCGGCTTATTTCGACGATTCCGAGCGGCAGGCGACCAAAAATGCCGGTGAGATTGCCGGTTTCAAGGTGCGCCGGATTATCAACGAACCGACGGCGGCCGCGCTGGCTTACGGCCTGAACAAGGACAAGAACGAACAAATAGTCGTCTACGATTTCGGCGGCGGCACTTACGACATTTCGGTGCTCGAGGTGGGCGGAGGAACGGTGGAAGTGAAAGCAACCGGCGGCGATATGCACCTCGGAGGCGACGACTTTGACCGTCGGATTATCGAATATCTCGTCAAAGAATTCAAAAAACAGGAAGGAATAGACATTTCCAAGGACGCCCTGGCGCTTCAGCGCCTCAAGGAAGCGGCCGAAAGGGCCAAGCACGAGCTTTCGACCGTGCTTGAGACCGAAATCAACCTTCCTTACATTTCTTCCGACGCTTCCGGCCCAAAGCACTTTTTAATGAAGCTCGGCCGCGCCAAACTCGAGGATCTGGTAAAAGACCTGATTGAAAAGTCAATCAAGCTTCTTGAAGAAACCGTTACCGCCGCTCCGCCCAGGGGAGCCGGTTTCAAGTTTTCCGACATCGACGAAATAGTTTTAATCGGCGGTCAGACGCGGATGCCGGCCATTCAGGAGGCGGTGCAGAAAATTTTCGGCAAGGCGCCGCACAAAGGCATCAATCCCGACGAGGTGGTTGCGGTTGGCGCGGCCGTGCAGGCGGGCGTTCTCCAGGGCGACGTTAAAGACGTGCTTCTCTTGGACGTTACGCCCTTGAGCTTGTCGATTGAAACTTTGGGCGGCGTGGCGACGCCGATGATTCAGAAGAACACCACCATTCCGACCGGCAAGACGCAGGTTTTTTCGACCGCCGCCGACAACCAAACTTCGGTTGAAGTCCACGTTTTGCAGGGCGAGCGGCCGATGGCCGTCGACAACAAAACTCTTGCCCGGTTCATTTTGGACGGCATTCCGCCTTCGCCGCGGGGCGTGCCTCAAATCGAGGTTGCTTTCGATATCGACGCGAACGGCATCTTGGACGTCAAGGCGACGGATAAAGCGTCCGGCAAGAGCCAGTCGGTGAAAATCGAAGCGACTACGAGCTTGAGCAAGGAAGAAGTGGAGCGGCTGAGGAAAGAAGCGGC
>CAZGRD010000007.1:6323-20798 GCA_964528065.1 uncultured Candidatus Saccharibacteria bacterium | reverse complement strand
ATGAGTCCAAACCCGACGGTAATTAGGCAGTCGGAGGAATCCGAAGAAGACAGAAGTTTCTGGAAAGTTTTGATTTTGGCGGTTCTGGGGGCCGGTTCGGTTTTTCTTTCGTTTTTCCTTTTCGACAAATTTCTGGCTGAGGGGAATCTCGTGCGGCTTTTGGGCAGCATTCTCTTCGCTTGTGTTTTTCTTTCGTTCTTCGTTCTTCAGGTTTTCTTCACGAAGAGCCGGATAAGAATCGCCGTTCTTTCCCTGATTCAGGTTCTCGCGCCGCTCTTGTTCTTTTTCGAGCGGATTTTTCCTTCTCCTTCGATTCCGCTTCTTGTCGGCATCGTTGTCTTCTTCATATTTCTTCTTGCCGCGGCGGGAAGAGGCAGGCAGGATATCGCAGGCAGCTTAACTATCCGGTTTTTCCAGGTTGCCAAAGGCATCATGAGCCGGGCCGTGGCCGGACTTCTCATCGCTTTTTCTTTTCAGTTTTATCTTACTTATTTCGTCTGGGGGGGAGCTAACGAAAGTTTTTCGAGACAGCTCGTCAATCAGACGCTCACCGCTTCGGAACCGATAGTGAAAATCGTTATCGCCGAAGTTTCTTTCGACGATACGGTGGACGAATTTTTCCTGGACATTGCCGAGAAGCAGCTCCGGAAAATAAAAATAGGCAGCGGCGGGGAAGAAGCGGCGATTGATTTCGACCGGCTCCTGCCGGCCGAACAGGAAAAAATAACCGGCGAAATTTCTCTTGCCCTTCACACGCAGGCCGAAAAAATTTTCGGACCGTTGAACGCCGACGGCAAGATGAATGCGGAAATTTTCAGAATCATCAAAGATTACGTTGACGGCATCCCGCCGGCGACCAAATCCGTTTTTAGCGTCGTTCTCGCCGTTTTGTTCTTTTTCTCGGCAAGGGGCATCGCTTTTCTTCTTTACTGGCTACCCGAGCTCATCGCTTTCCTGATGTTTAAGCTCTTCATGGTTACCGGTTTCGCTTACGTCGGCTTGGAATCGAGGAGCAGGGAGTTTATAATGTTAAGTTAAGATATGAATTTTCAAGTCCGGAAGGACGCAGAAAATTCATCTATCTTACTTAACCCCGCCCTTTTATGGCAGAGATTATTAATAAATATCCAAACAAAGCCGCAGGCGAATCGCTTCGCTCTGTTTTGGATTGCAATCCAAGTCATTACTGCAAAGGGGCGGGGCGCTCAAATTTATAGTAAAATTTGACTTCGCGCTTGGCTCGTAAATTTTAATAAATTTGGCGCATGAGCGACTATTACGAGATTTTGGGCGTTTCCAAAGCGGCCTCCGAAGACGAAATAAAAAAAGCCTATCGGAAGCTGGCTCACAAGTATCATCCGGACAAGCCGGACGGGAACGAGCAAAAATTCAAAGAGATAAATGAAGCTTATCAGGTGCTTTCCAACAAGGATAAGCGGGCTCAGTACGACCGATTCGGCCGGGTTTTTACCGAAGGCGGAATTCCCCACGGGGCGGAGTGGGGCAATTTCGGTTTCAATCCGGGCGGTTTCAACTGGAGATTCGACGATGACATGTTCGATTTGGGCGATGTGCTGGAAAATCTTTTCGTTCAGTTCGGCGGCGGGCCGAGGCGCCAGACCTACACCCAGGGGTCCGACATCGAAATCGTAACTCAAATATCTCTGGAGGAAGCGTTTCGGGGCGTTAAGCCGGAAATGGAATTCAAAACGCAGATTAACTGCGAATCCTGCAACGGCTTGGGCTACGACAAAGGCGCCGGTTTTTCGAATTGTTCCCTTTGCCAGGGAAGAGGAGAAATAAGAGAAGAGAAAAAAACATTTTTCGGTCACTTCGCTCAGGTGAAGACTTGTCCCGATTGCCGGGGACGGGGAGAAATTCCGAAGAAGATTTGCGTCGATTGCAAGGGCTTGGGAAGAATTACCGGAAAAAGAAAAGTGGCAATCGAAATCAGTCCGGGCGTCGAAGACGGCCAAATCATCAAGGTTAAAGGCGCCGGTGAAGCCGGAGAGCGCGAAAGCGCGAGCGGCGACCTTTATGTGGCAGTCAAAGTGAAACCCCACGCCGTTTTCGAAAGAATCAAGAACGACCTTTACACGACCAAAGAAGTGAGAATTACGGAAGCGCTCCTGGGCAAGAAAATAAAGTTTAAGGACGTAAACGGCGAGAGCTTCGGCGTTTCGGTTCCCGGCGATTTCAATTTCAAAGACAAACTTCGGGTGTCGGGGCGGGGGATGCCGGTTTTCGGTTTTGGTGCGACCCGCGGCGACCTTTACATTTCTTTTACCCTGAAGACGCCGAAGAAACTTTCCGAGAAAGCGAAAAAACTTCTCGGCGAGCTCGAGGAGGAGCTGTAGTCTTGACTAAACCCGGCAATTAATTTAAAAATAGAAGCAGTATAGATTCCACGTTATTGGTCTTAACTGCCCTGGAGGTGAGAGATGGACGGCGACATCACCGCGATCAGCAGTGCGGACGCGATGGGCATTGTTGAGAGCACAAGAACGACGGGAGCGATACCCGGCTACGATCTGACTGAGTTCGAGCCCAAAACCATCTTCGACGTGATGACAAGAGAAGGTCCTTGCGTCGTGGTGATTGTGGACCCGGACGAAGCGGAGGTCGCGGTTCACGGGATGTTCGAGCCCTTCGGTGAGCCGACTCTCGCCACTTTCTTCGGCGCCTCGATCGGGGGCGACACGAGGATCGGCTGGATTCTCGAAGGGGCCCAATTGAACTTCGAGATGGCGAACGGCGATATCGTTCTCACTCCGATCGTCCTCAGCGTCCTCAAGCCGAGAGAAGATGACGATGAGGAGGCCGACCGCGTCATTGCGGAGGCGAGGAGGAGGCTGTCGTGACGGGGCGACGAGCGCAAGAGAGGGCGCTCCAACTACGGTTGGAGCGCCCTCTTGACATTTATATTGGCCGTATTATTATGAAGTTAATCCGTAGATAACGGGCTTCGCCGGTGAGGCGAAATAAGTCCCGTCGAGGAGCATGCGAATAGCGCACTACGAATGCGCCCATGCGAATGTCTGCGGCAACGCGGATTTTTTTATTCATGAAAACAAAAGAGCAGAAAACCAGGGACATAGAGCGGGGGACGAAGGATTTAAAAACCAGCAAAACCGTGCTTCTCGTCGATTTTACCGGTACGCCGACCGGTCGGCTCAACGAATTGAGGAAAGTTGTCCGGGGAACGGGCGGGGTTTTTCGGGTCATCAAGAAGCGCCTGTTGAAACTCGTTTTTGGCAAAGAAAACATCGACTTCGAGCCCAAGAATTTCGAAGGCCAAGCCGGAGTCGTTTTCTCGCCCCAGGAAGTTTATGAAACGTCCTCCCTCGTTTATAAAAGCGTTAAAGGCACGGACACTTTCAAGTTTCTCGGCGGTTTCGATGTCAGCGAAAAAAAATTCATCGAAAGCGAAGTGATAATAAAACTGGGCCGGTTGCCGGGTCGGGAAGTTCTCCTCGGCCAGCTGGTTGGAATGATTGCCGCGCCGATAAAAATGTTTATGAGCGTTTTGGAGCAGAAGTCAAAGCAAATGGTCGAAACTAAATAGACAGAACTATGGCAGAAAAATTCAGCGACATAATCGAAAAAATCGAAAAATTGACGGTGGTAGAGCTTGCGGAACTGGTGAAAGCGCTGGAAGAAAAATTCGGCGTTTCGGCCGCGATGGCGGCGGCACCCGCTTCCGATGCATCGGCTGCGAAGGAAGAGAAAACTTCTTTCAACGTCGTTCTGAAATCCGGCGGTGAGCAGAAAATCAACGTTATTAAAATCGTGAAAGAAGTAGCCGGTATCGGTCTTAAGGAAGCGAAAGATTTGGTTGAAGGCGCGCCGAAGACGGTCAAAGAAGGTTTGAAGAATGAAGAAGCGGAAGAATTGAAGAAAAGGCTCGAAGAAGTCGGTGCAACAGTTGAGTTGCAATAAGCGAGCATAAAAAACAGGTTCGAGAGACGTGGCCATGGATTTTGTGACTTGCTGGATCCAAGTCTGTCCAATCTAACCCTTGGTCTCTCTCACCTATATTTTCTGCTCTTATGTGCTATAATATTTATACAAAAAGGAGCTGTCAGCAGTCCGAAGGAGTGAGGCCTGTCCGCCGACCTGAGCGGAGGATTGCAAACAGCGCCTTTTTTGTTTTAATAAAGTCAGGCGCGATTAGCTCAGTTGGTTAGAGCGGTCGCCTCAGGCGACAGGTCGCAGATTGAAAAGTTAGCATCAAAGGACGATTAGCTCAGTTGGTTAGAGCGCTGCACTCACATTGCAGAGGTCGGAGGTTCGAATCCTCCATCGTCCACTTTTATGTTCTACGTTTATGTTTTGCGCAGCTTGAAGAACAACCGTTTTTATATTGGTTGTACCAATAATCTTTCCAGAAGAATAAAAGAACATAATGAGGGTAAAAGTAGATATACTAGTCTTACAAGACCATTCGAATTGATTCGCTATGAGTCGTTTCCTGACTTAAAGTTAGCGAGGAGACGAGAAAAATTATTAAAAGGGGGGCAAGGTCGTCAGTGGTTAAAGAAAAAATTTGGTTAGTTTGGGAAAATCACCCTCCGAGAAAGAATATTTAAAATCGCCTTGGAATATATGCGGTCTTACAAGATTGGATTATTTACCGTTCTATTTCATTTCCGGATTGCTCCTTGAGTGGTTGTACATTTCGATTCATTAGAATCAGAAAGAATTATTTGATTTTTGCCTGATATGGGCATGGGGGTAACTTGTTGAAAACTCCGGGTCTGGGAATTAGATAATCCGCATAAACAAAAGGTTTTTGGTGCCGCCGCCCGGGCGGATTTTTGTTTTTGACTTAGGAGTGAAGTGGGTTAGTATTTAATGAAAGTGGGGAATTGTGGATAACTATGGGGATAACCCCCAAATCTGGGGATAACACGATGCTACTGGGCGAACACAAACACAACTTAGATACGAAAGGGCGACTGGCAATACCGGCAAAATTTCGCGGTGATTTGTCGGCCGGCGCAATCATCACTCGCGGACTCGACCGGTCGCTTTTTATTTTTGGAACGGGCGAATGGGAAAATTTGGTGAAGAAACTGACGTCATTGCCTTTGGCTCAGGCAAACTCCCGCGCTTTTGTCCGTCTGATGCTTGCCGGCGCAAGCGACGTAGAGCTCGATGCCCAGGGCCGCGTTTTGATTCCGGATTATCTGCGGGAATACGCCGGCCTCAAGAAACAGGCGGTCATCGCCGGCCTTTACAACCGGATTGAGGTTTGGGACGCGGAAGTTTGGAAACAATACAAGTCGAAGACGGAAGCGGCTTCCGACGAAATAGCGGAGAAGCTGGGAGAGCTGGGTATTTAAGATGGAACACGTTCCCGTTCTTTTAAACGAAGTAATAAAAATTTTAGATCTCCATCCCGGAGAATTCTTCATAGACGGCACGTTGGGCGGCGGCGGACACGCAGCCGAAATATTTAGAAAAATTTCACCAAAAGGCACATTGCTTGGAATTGACTGGGATAAAACAACAATCGAAAAAGCACAAAAAAATATTTCGGCAATCTCTAAATCCGAATCTCTAATCTCTAAACTCGTTTTAATAAGTGATAACTACAAAAATATTCCGATGATACTAAAAGAGAAAAAACTGGGAAAAGCCGACGGAGTGCTTCTTGATTTGGGATTTTCTTCCGAACAGCTTACGGATTCCGGCCGGGGTTTCAGTTTTCTGCGCGACGAGCCGCTTTTCATGACTTACTCGAAAGAAACCAAGCCGGCTTACCGGGTGTTGAGCGAAGAGAGCGAATCGAATCTCAAACAGATAATCAGGGAATTCGGCGAAGAAAGGTTCGCCAGCAGGATTGCCAGGGCGATAAAAAAGAATTTGCCGATTCTCAATTCGGGAAAGCTGGCGGCAGTGGTCGCCGGCGCCGTGCCGGGAAATTACGAGCGAGGGAGAATTCATCCGGCGACGAGAACTTTTCAGGCAATCAGAATTTTTGTGAACCGGGAACTTGAAAATTTGAAAATCTTTTTGGGAGAAGTTCCTTCGATCTTGAATCCCGGCGCCCGGCTCGCGGTAATTTCGTTCCATTCCCTGGAAGACCGGATTGTCAAAAATCGTTTCCGTGAACTCAAGACCGAAGGGCTTGCCGAACTTCTGACAAAAAAACCGATGATTGCGGAAGCCGGGGAAATAAGGGGGAATCCTAGAAGTCGATCGGCCAAGCTAAGAGCAATAAAAATTTTATGACGATCATCAAGCCATCGGAATACGGCCAATATCTCAAATTTCTTGCCCTTGTTTTCGGCGCTCTTCTTTTCAGCGGGCTCTTTTATATCCTCCAATACAACGCTCTTGTCGATATCCGGTTTGAAATCCGCTCCCTGCAGGATGAAATTGTCGGATTGGAAGCA
The DNA here is from genome assembly GCA_964528065.1 of uncultured Candidatus Saccharibacteria bacterium. Lineage (GTDB taxonomy): Bacteria > Patescibacteriota > Minisyncoccia > UBA6257 > GWB1-50-10 > CAZGHF01. The sequence goes on along the minus strand of CAZGRD010000007.1, from coordinate 14,397 downwards.
ATGAACGCGGACTTGAAGAACGATCTTTATGAGGCGACTCGGCCGGAGAAACTTCAGTCCTTCGCGAAGGACAGCGGTCTTATTCTCGAGAAAAACCCTAAATTTCTATCAAGCGACAAATGGCTTTCAGATTCCTCGCGTTAATAACGCTCTTTTTCCTCTCCTACGGAGTATTGGGTTATAATCTCTATCACCATCAGATTTTAAAAAGAGATTATTATTTCGAAAAAGCCGAAGCGCGAAACGATTTTCAAAAAGAACTCGAGTTAAGGCGGGGCCAGATTTTTTTCACCGACCGGAACGGCAATTCAACTGCCGTTGCCCAAAACCGGGACTACTCGGCTGTTTTCGCCTCGCCGGGAGAAATTGAGGATGCGGTCTCCGCCGCCGCGTTTTTGAGCCCGATTGTCGGGAAAAACGAAGAAAAACTCGCGGCGGCTTTTCAGAACAAAGAAAACTTTTTTTATCCGCTCATCGATAAAGCGAGCGAAGAACAAATAAAAGCGGTGGAAGATTTGGGGTTGAAAGGGATTCATGTAAACGACCGGCAGTATCGTTTTTATCCTTTCAATAATCTCGCTTCCCACGTCTTGGGCTTTGTCGGATTGAACGAGAGCAACGATGTGCCGACGGGGCTTTACGGAATCGAGCGGCTGAAGAACGGCGAGCTTGCGGACGAGGAAGACGCGAATCTTACGATTGACGTCAATCTTCAGGGAGAGGCCGAGCAGATTTTAGGCGACCTTGTCCGGGAATTTGAAGCGGTCGGCGGAACGGTAATTATCGAGGAGCCCGTTACCGGAAAAATTCTCGCTCTCGCTTCGGCGCCGAATTTCAATCCCAATTCTTACGGCGAATATCCGGTGAAAAACTTCCTGAACCCGGCGGTGCAGAGCATTTACGAACCGGGTTCTGTTTTCAAGGTGATTACGATGGCTTCCGGTCTCGACCTCGGCGTCATTACGCCGGAGACGACTTACGTCGATAGGGGGAAAGTCGCCTTAAACGGCAAGACCATCGAAAACTGGGACAAAAAAGCCCATGGTGAAATTACGATGACCAACGTTCTTGAGTTTTCCGCGAACACCGGCGCCGTTTTTGCCGAGAGTCAAATCGGCCACAAGAATTTTCTGGAATATATGAAGAAGTTCGGTTTCGGGGAGACCACCGGAATCGATTTGCCGGATGAGACGGTCGGAAGCTTGAGAAGTCTGGAAAGGAAAGACGTGCGGGAAATTGATTTCGCGACTGCGTCTTTCGGCCAGGGGCCGGCGGTAACGCCAATTCAGCTTGTGAACGCCTATTCGGCAATCGCCTCCGGCGGGGTGCTGATGCGTCCTTACATCAATGCTTCGGAAAAACCGAAAGTGATAAGGCGGGTAATAAGCGAAGAAGCGGCCGGGGAAGTGACCGGAATGATGGAGTCGGCGGTGAACAAAGCCGAAGTCGCGGCAATCAAGGGCTATCGGGTGGCCGGCAAGACCGGCACGGCCCAGATTCCGGATTTCGAAAGAGGCGGTTATAGCGATGAACTCATTCACAACTTCGTCGGCTTCGCCCCGGCCTCAAATCCCAAATTCGTCATTCTCATAAAAATCGACAAGCCGAAAAGCCCGCTCGCGGGGCTCACAGTCGTGCCGGCCTTTCGGAAACTGGCCGAGTTCACGCTGAATTATTACCATATTGCCCCGGATAGGGTAGAGTAATAAAGGAATGCGGTTTTTATTTCTTCCCATACTTAAGTTTCTGATGAGGTGGCTTGCCGAGCTCACTCTCGCTCGCTACGAGCCGGGCATCGTCGGCATTACCGGCAGCGTCGGCAAAACTTCGATTAAAGCGGCGGTGAAAGCCGTCCTGGGTTCCGACCGTCGGGTAAGAGCGTCGGGCAAAAGTTTCAATAACGAACTCGGGTTGCCGATTACGATTCTCGGGGATTGGGAATCGACCGAAGGTTTGTTTTTCTGGCCGAAGGTTCTGGCCTCCGGCGTTCTTCAGCTCCTCTTTAAAAATCCTTCCTATCCCCACATCATCGTTTTGGAATACGGCATCGACCGGCCCGGCGACATGGATTATCTGCTTCGCATTGCCCGGCCGCAGATAGGCATCGTAAGCGCCTTGGGTGAAATTCCGGTCCACGTCGAATTTTTCGCCGGTCCGGAAGCGGTGAGACACGAGAAAGCGAAGATGGTCGGCGCTCTTCCCGTTACGGGTTTTGCCATTTTAAACGGCGACGACGAATCGGTTATGGAAATGAGAGCGGAGACGCGGGCTCATCCTTTGACTTTCGGCTTCTCCCGCGGCGTCGAGGTGCGAATCTCCGGCATGCAAAATCGCCTCGACAAAAAATTCAAAGGCGTGTCTTTCAAGCTTTCTTACGGAGGAGCGAGCGTGCCGGTGAAGTTGGGCGGCGTGTTCGGCCGGTCTCACGCCTACGCCGCCGCCGCCGCCTGCGCCACCGGTTTGATTTACGGAATGAATCTCGGTAAAATGGCGGAGGCAATACAAAATTACAGGCCCGTGCCGGGCCGGCTTTGTCTCGTACCGGGCATAAAGGAGAGTTTCTTGATTGATGACACCTACAACTCTTCGCCCGTTGCCGCCTATGAGGCCTTGAGCGTTTTGGGAGGACTGAAAGCAAAAAGGAAAATCGCCGTTTTGGGCGATATGCTCGAGCTCGGAAAATACACGATGGAGGCGCACGAAGGAGTAGGCAAGCTCATTCCCAAAAGCGCCGACATTCTCTTTACCGTCGGGAATCGCGCCAAATTCACCGCCGAGCGGGCGGTAAAATCCGGTTTCTCCAAGAAAAAGGTAATGACTTTTATGGATGTGGGTGAGGCCGGGCTGGAACTTCAGCGAAAGATGCAGAAGGGCGATTTGATTTTGGTGAAAGGTTCGCAGGGAGTCCGGATGGAAAAAATAGTGAAAGAAGTGATGGCCGAGCCGCAAAGAGCACGGGAACTCCTGGTCCGCCAAAGTCCGGTCTGGCTCCGCCGGCACGGCTTGTACGGCTGAAAATATAATTTGGTCCCATCGTCTAGTGGTTAGGACATGACGTTCTCAACGTCAAGACACGGGTTCGACTCCCGTTGGGACTACTAAAAAAGTTTAATTAGTTCCTTTTCTCCTTCTCGGAAAGTTCGGTTCCGTATTTCGAAAACAGTTTTACCCACGCTTTCGTATGCAGAGCAAGCGTATCGATTAAAGTGCCATCCAGGTCGAAAATCGCCCCTTTCTTCATTGTTATACTTTATAATAGAACAATAGGATGAAAAAGCATTCCAAGGTCGGGAACAAGCCGGGAAAACCGGCTTACCGCACGCCATCCGCGTTTCGGTACCGAAAATATATCCAAACGAAACATGGGCACTTTGTACATCGTCGCGACGCCGATCGGCAACCTTAAGGACATTTCTTTCCGGGCGCTTGAGACGCTTCGTGACGTCGATTTGATTTTGGCGGAAGATACCCGTATGACCAAAAAACTCCTCCACCACTACGGCGTGAGCGTGCCGATTCGGCGTTGCGACGAACACGCCGGGCCGCGGGTTTACGACGACGCGGCCGATTTCCTGGAGAAAGGTAAGTCGATAGCGCTTGTTTCCGACGCCGGTACGCCCGGTATTTCCGATCCCGGAGCGCGCCTCATCGAATTTTTAAGAAGCCGGATTCCCGAAATGAAAATCGTTCCCATCCCGGGTTCTTCTGCTCTCGTTGCCGCTCTTTCCGCTTCCGGGCTAAACGCCGACAGGTTTACTTTCCTGGGTTATCCGCCGCACAAAAAAGGCAGGCAGAAGTTTTTCGGAGAGATGATAGGCGTTAAAGTCCGGCCGATGGTGCTTTATGAGTCGCCGCATCGTTTGCAAAAAACTCTCGAAAGTTTGAGCGAGGTTTTCGGCGGGGACAGGGAGATCGTCGTCGCCCGCGAGCTTACCAAAATTTACGAAGAGATTTGGAAAGGGAAAGTTGAAGAAGCAAGGAATCATTTTACGGGCGAAAAAGGAAGAGGAGAATTCGTTTTGATTATTCCTTAGATTTTAAAATTCAAAAACTCCGTTTATTCACGGCCGTGAATAAACGGAGTTTTAGAAAACCGCAGTTTGGTGTGTTAAAATGAGAATTATGACCAAAATCACGAAGAGATTTTTTGATGTTATCGGGGCCGTAGCGGGTCTTATTTTTATTTTGCCTTTTACGCCCTTTGTTGCGCTCGCCATAATCTTCGAGAGCGGCCGGCCGGTTTTCGTGAAACTCGACAGGGTAAGCAAGGGGAAGGTAATCGGAGTTTACAAGTTCCGGTCCATGGTTTTAGGGGCGCATAAGGCCAAGAAAAATCTGGCTCATTTGAACGAACGGGACGGGCCGTTTTTTAAAATCAAAGACGACCCGCGCCTTACGGGAGTGGGAAAATTCTTAAGAAAGTTCCGGCTGGACGAATTTCCGCAGTTTCTGAATGTCTTGACGGGCGAGCTCTCCCTTGTCGGACCCCGGCCGCACGAACCCGAAGAAATAGACCAATATCCGCCGAAGTTCAAAGAGCTTTATTTCGCAAAATCAGGCCTTACCGGCCTTTCGCAGGTGTCCGGCGCCTCGGCTCTGCCTTATTACAAAGAACTGGAGCTCGACTTGCATTATGTCAAACACCGGTCGCTTTGGCTGGACCTGAAAATACTTTTTCGAACGGTTTGGATTTTCTTTAGCGACCCGACCGGCGTCTGATTTCTTGAGTTTGGTCCGGAAAAAAACCATAGGTTCGATAGACGTGGCCATTGGTGTTGTGGCTTGTATTTTTGAGCGCCTATTCGGCCTGACTCTTGGCCTCTCTTACCTATGGTTTCTTTCCGGACGGAAGGGGTATGGGGCGAATCAGGGAGAAGCGAGGAGATGAAAAACTTCTGATTGTGAGATAAGATTAAAGCAATGAAAGTCGCGATTCTGCACGATTATCTGAACCAATTCGGGGGAGCGGAAAGGGTGCTTATCGCTCTTCTTGAGGTTTTCCCGAACGCCGACCTTTACACTCTTCTTTACGACGAGAAAAAAACCTTCGGTTTTTTCAGGAAAAACATAAAAGGAACGAGCTTTCTCGATATTCCTTTCGTGAGGGCAAGGCACCGGGCTTTCATTCCCTTAATGCCCCTGGCCGTAAAATCGGTGCGGAGTTCCGAGAATTACGACCTCGTTATTTCTTCAACCGCCGGCTACGCGAAGGGCATGCCCATCCGGGGGTCTTATCACATAAGTTATTGCCACAGCCCGCTTCGCTATGCCTGGGAAATCGATTATCTGAAAAATCTGGAAATCTCGCCCTGGCCGCTCCATAAAAGCGTTCTCCATCCGATTGCCAAATGGCTCCGCCGCTGGGACAAACGCGCGAGCCGTTCGGTCAACCTTTTCATCGCAAACTCCGGCTACATCGCCGAAAAAATACGTTCTTATTACGGCCGCGATTCCATGGTCGTTTATCCGCCGGTTGACGGAAACGTTTTTTATCCCGAACCGAAAGCGGCGAGGAAAGATTATTACCTTATGGTCGGCCGGCTCCTGTACTACAAGGGTTTTGACCTCGGGATTAAGGCATTCAACAAGCTCAAGAAGCCGCTCAAAATCGTGGGTTCGGGTCCGGAAATAAACAAGCTTCGGGAAATCGCCAATCCCGATTACATAGAATTCATTCCGTTCTTGGGCGACGACGAACTGCGGCGGGTTTACAGCGATGCCAAAGCCCTGATTTTCCCGCAAATAGAAGATTTCGGGCTGGTGGCGGCCGAAGCTCTGTCTTGCGGCACCCCCGTTATTGCCTATAATCAGGGCGGCGGTCGGGAAATCGTGCAGCATAAAGAAACCGGGTTTCTTTTCAACGAACAGTCGGTGCCGGCTATCCAGGAAGCGGTTCGGGACTTCGAAGCGGTTTCTTTCGACCGGGTCCGCATCGCAAGAGCGGCCAAACGTTTCTCGAAGGAATCTTTTCGGAACGAAATCCGGAAAATCGTCAAAGAAAACGGATACGAAATATGAACAAGAGCAAAAACAGAAAGCGCGTACCGGTTAAAAACATCGGACCGGTTCTCGTTGACGTAAAAAAACCGGGTTTCAGTTATCATAATCACGTTAAGTTCGCGGAGCTGAACCTTGCCCGTTTGCCCAGAAAAAACTTTGCCGGAGCGGGCCGTTACGGAAAACTTATCAAATTGGGGATTGTTCTTGTGGTTTTCACGCTGGTTGCTTTGTCCGGTTTCGCCGTTTTCAATCTGAAACAGGTGAAAGCAGTGGTGCTATTAAGAGGCGAGCAGGTGGTCAGCAATTTCATTGCTTCGGTAGATGCCCTCAAAAATTTCGAACCTGATGAAGCAAGCCCCTTTCTGGTGGAAAATACCGAAGAAATTTCCCGTCTGAACGAGGTCTTGGACAAACCTTCTTCCCGGACGCTCATCGGCGCTTTAGGAAGTATCATTCCCGCTTTCAGGGAAGCGGGGACTTTTTTGGGTGAGGTTGCCGAACTTAATCTTCAGTTCTTAAAACTTTCCGAGCTGATAAGCGACCTTCAGAAAAACGGTTTCAATTATTTCCAGAACGACGGCGGGACTTTCATGAGCCGGTTCCGAGAAACAAGGAGCTTGATAACCGGCATTACGGAGAGAATCGAAATCATGAAGAATTCGACGGCGTCTTTGAAAAGCGTTTCCCCGATTTTTTCCGGCGCCGACGAGTTCCTGAGCGGCGAGTATCTGCGATACAGTTCCGATTTACAGAATCTGGACGGCTTTTTGAGCGGTTTGATTGAAAATTTTGGTTCGGACGAAGAGCGCCGCATCCTTCTTATTTTTCACAACCCGGCGGAAATCCGGCCGGCCGGCGGTTTTATCGGCAGTTACGGAGTTCTCACCGTTCAAAAAGGCCAAATGACCGATTTGGAAGTTCAGGATATTTACTGGCCCGACCACCCGATGAATTTCGACCTGAAAGTGATTCCGCCCGAACCGCTTCAGGCGGTTACGACCAATTGGGCGGCCCGCGATGCCAATTGGTTCTTCGATTTTCCGACTTCGGCCGAAACCGTGATGAGCTTCCTGGAAAGTTCGAAAATCTACGAGGAAGATGGCATTAAATTCGACGGGGCGATTGCCGTAAACATCCGGCTCATGGAGACCATTCTTGACGTTATCGGGCCGGTGGAAATCGGAGAATACAGCCTGACTGTCACGAGCGGCAATTTTCTGTCGGAAATTCAGCGGGAAGTGGAAACCGGCCGCGACAAGAAGGTCGGCAGCAACCCGAAAAAAATTTTGAGCATTCTCACCCCGCTCGTGCTCGAGAAGTTGAATAATTTGAGTGAAGCGGAACGTCAGAAGATTTTTGACGGTTTTCGGAATCATTTCGATAAAAAAGACATTATGGTTTACTCGCGCACCCCGGCGCTTGCTTCTTTCGTAAAATCAATCGGCATCGACGGTTCGGTTTACTCCCTTCCTTCCAGTTTTTGGGGGAGTTATGTCGCGGTGGTAAACGCCAACATTGCCGGCGGCAAGAGCGACGCTTTCATCGAGGAATCGGTGGAAGTCCGGCTGGATGTCGACACCGAGGGCGGAGTTTTCACGGACCTTACGGTAGTCCGGACTCACAACGGAGATAAGGAAAAAGATTCCTGGTGGCGGGCGACGAACCAGAATTTCATCCAGGTTTTCGTGAATCCCGGTTCCACGATTGTTTCTTTGAAAGGCAATGACGTTAAAAAATACGCCAAACCCGATTACGACAAAAGCAAATACACCGCCAATCTTAATTTGGAAAGAATCGAAAGCACCAAAGTGCTTCTTTCCGATTACAACGCCTGGAGCATGGATGCTTTCGGCAAAACGGTTTTCGCCACCTGGTGGAGGATTCCGGCGGGGGAAAGCGAAGTCCTGAATCTTCGCTATCAGACTCCGTCAAGCAACCAGTCGTCGCCCTCGGTCGGCAAGAAGTTCAGATTCATTTTCGAACGCCAGTCCGGCGTGAAAAATTCCCTGAAAGTTAATGTCGGCGCGCCGCTCGGCTACAAGTGGGCGGAATCGGACGGCCCCGTGTTTGTTTA
>CAZGRD010000007.1:0-6223 GCA_964528065.1 uncultured Candidatus Saccharibacteria bacterium | reverse complement strand
AAAACGAAAATAAAGGAATTGGGTTATTTCATGCCGGAATTGAAAGTGGCGAAAAAACTTTTGGCCGGCGAGGTCGGCTATATTGCGACCGGCATCAAGGACCCGGAGAAAATCAAAATCGGCGACACGATCGCGACCGGCGGTTCGGCCCTGCCTGGCTACAAAGAGCCGAAACCCGTCGTTTTCGTTTCTTTTTATCCGGAAGACGCCAACGATTTTGAGTTTCTCCAAAAAGGCCTGCAAAAACTCAAGTTGAACGACTCCGCTCTTACCGTGGAGCCGGATCAGAACGAGGTCCTGGGCCGGGGATTTAAAGTCGGGTTTTTGGGCCGGCTTCATTTCGAAATTACGGCCGAGCGCCTTAAGCGCGAATTCGGCGTTGAAACGACCAATACTTTCCCTTCGGTCGTTTACAAAGTGAAAGCCAAAAAAAGTTTCAGAGAGATAGTGAAACCGGAAGATTTACCGTCGGACTTCGAAGAAATCTGGGAGCCGATGGTGAAAATCGAAATAATCGTTTCACCCGATTACCTGAACGGCCTTTTTCCTCTCTGGTCGATGTTCCGGCTGACCGACATCCGGAATTCCAATTTCCAAGACCGGGCCAAAATCACGGCCGAGATGCCCCTTGTTGAGCTCGTGAGCGATTTTGACGACAAATTGAAGTCCTTAACCGAAGGTTACGCTTCTTTCAGCTATGAATTTGCCGATTATAAAAAAGCCGATATCGTGAAAGTGGATTTTTTGGCTGCCGGAGAGCAGATTCCGGGCTTATCCCGGTTCTTGCCGAGGGCGAGCTATGAAACCGTCTCAAGGGCGATGGTAAAGCGCCTGAAAGAGCTCCTGCCGCGCCGGCAGTTTGCCCAGAGCTTGCAAGCCGCCGCTTTGGGGAAAATAATCGCAAGAGAAGACATTCCGGCCCTGAAAAAAGACGTGACGGGGTATCTCTACGGTGGCGACAGGACCCGGAAAATGAAACTTTGGGCCAAGCAGAAAAAGGGCAAAAAGCGGTTGAAGGAAAGGGGAGAAGCGAAAATTCCGCCCTCGGTTTTCCGCGAACTTTTGAAGAAGTAAATTTTAACTCCATTTATTCACGGCCGTGAATAAACGGAGGAGATTAGTTTTTCGGCGCTATTCGCTTGTAATGTGCCATTTGTTTATAATATTTTAATGAACTGGTGGAGGGTGGTGATTATCGTCGTTATCGTTGTCGTGCTTGGTTTGGGGATTTATAGTTTGATGAGGGAAAAACAAGGCTTGGAAAGGGAAGTAGCCGGGTTGAGAAGCGAGTTTCGGAATCTTGAAAAAGAAAATCGGGAGCTCAATTCCCGGATAGAATATTTTGCCAGTTCCGAAAACCTCCTGAAAGAAATCAAATCCCAGTTCAATTATCGCGAACAAGGCGAGGGGTTAATAATTATAGTTCCCAACAAAACGGCAACCGAGTAAGCGGGATTGAAATTATGTACTGTACTTACGTGTTATTATGCACAGATAGCAAAGGGAGTCGTAGTAGATTTTATGTGGGTAGTACAAATGATCTTAAGGAGAGGTTGATTAGGCACAGAAAAGGGGATGTAAAAACTACCAAGAGTTTTGATAAAGTGGTTCTTGTATATTACGAAGCTTGTTTGAATAAGACAGATGCTAGAAAAAGAGAGTTACAACTCAAAACTGGTTTTGGTAGAGGATATATCAAACGAAGATTAGAAAGTTATTTAAAACAGCGAGATTAATTTAGTGGTAGAATATCTGCTTCCCAAGCAGAAAGCACCAGTTCGATTCTGGTATCTCGCACAAAGAGTATGAGTTTCCGCCAAAAGCTAAATGCATTTTGGCGGACCCGCCTGAACGCCCAAAGGGCTTTCGGCGGGCGAGTCTCGTATTCCGCACTAGCTTCCTCCGCCAAAAGCTGCGCATTTTGGCGGACCCGCCTGAATGTTCTTTAGAACTTTCGGCGGGCAAGCAATAATCGTTAGTTCAATTTCCGTATCCCGCACAAAATAGACAACCTTTTTTGTTATAATTTAGGCAATGGATGGATTCGTGAAAATCTGGGCAGTTTTCCTTACGGCTTTTATGGTTTTGGTTTGGACTTTTATTGGTTGGCCGCAGATTTGGAATAGTCCTCGGATTCCGCCGAGAGTTAACGTGGCACAAGCAGCGGACGTGACTATTGATACCGGCGATACTACTCCCATCGCCGGTCATAACGCCCCCCGCGCTCTCGTGTGGGCAAGCAGTACTACCGGCTACTTCTTCTATATAGACAGCGACAACGATTTTAAGTATGCGAAAACCATAGATGGCGGGCAAAATTGGAGTGCCGCAGTGGCTGAAATTGACACCGACACGACTATCACCGCCCTTGCGTTTGATGTCTGGTATGATAAATGGACCCCGGGCGACAACGGGACACTAATACATATTTGGTGGTCTCAAGTCGATCTGGATGACATTTTCTACAGGGCGCTCGACACAAGTGATGACTCACTCGGCACGATGAGGACGGTTTTTGCACACACTGCTGCCGCCTCAAATCGCGCAAATTTTGTAAGCGGTACCAAATCCCGCGGTGGCAACCTGTATGCCGTAGGCACCATTGATGCCGCGACAGTATGTGAATTTGGTCGTTCCACTGACGGCGGAACTACTTGGGATGTTACGCGCGCTAGTCCGCAGGAGGTCTGTGGTGACCAAGGGTTTCTTTTTCCGGCTAATTTAGCCGACTCCAATGATATATGGATGCTTTATGATGACATTTCAACTGACCTGCTTACGCTTAAAACAAACGACGATTCGGCAAACAGCTGGTCTGAATCGGCGACGATTGTAGCGAGTGTTGAGAATACTACTCTCGGCACGGGCGAGTATCCTTTTTCCGGTTCCATACGGCATAGCGACGGGCATTTAATTGCCGCGACCCACTCGGCGTTTGACCTTTCCACAACAGATTTTCAAATTTGGGACATCACCAACGAATCTACCATTACCCAAAAAACCGCCATCACCACGGACAAAGACGACAACTACTACTCATCGGTTTTTATTGACCAGAACACCGACGATATTTATATCGCCTACAGCGGCACACGGGACGGCTTGCAAACCTTAGGCACGACCGTCGGCATCTACTACACCAAATCCACGGACGGCGGAACGAACTGGACTGCGGGCGACACCGCCTACTCTGCGGGCACCGGCAATTACCGCCAGAATTGGGCGGGTATGATGGGTAACCGTTTTGGGGTTGTTTGGCGTAATGACGCGACCGAAGCTCTGCTTTTCAATTACGACAATAGCGTTGATGTGACACCGGCACCCAGTAATTCTGCTCCCGTTGTTTCCACCGTTGATATTTCTCCGGCGCCCATTACTCTAACCGAAAACGGAACAACAACCGTGACGATAACGGCAACCATTACCGACGATAACGGCTGTGGGGATGTATTAAATAACGGCACCACCACCGCCACTCTTTATCGTTCCGGGATCGGCGCAAGCTGTTCGCAGGATTTTAATAATTGTTATGTCAACATTAAAATGGCTAGCACAACCTGTTCCGGTACAAGCGGCGACGCCTCCGGCACGGTTCAGATTTGGTACATTGCTCAAGCCACCGATGCTTCTTCAAGTTTTTCCGGCGACACCTGGCAGGCAACCGTAAAAGCCATTGACGCCGCCAACGCCTCTTCCACCGCCACTGATGCTTCGCCGCCGGAGTTAAACACCTTGCTTGCAATAGACGTTACCGGTTCTATTAGCTATGGCACCGTAAATCCTACCGCTACTTCCACTACCCAGACGGTGACGATAACCAACACCGGCAATTTCAATTCCACCGACTCTAATTTCTCGGGCGTCGCTCTTGAATCCTTCGCCAATTCCATTGTAGTGGGCAGTCAGAAGTATTCCACGACCACCAACGAATTCTGGGATTATATGGACTTTACTTTAAGCGGTACCCCCACTTTCCGGGAGCTAAACATCACAAAAGGCACGGCTACCGGCACGCCTTCCGCTCAAAATAACTACTGGGCGATTCAGGTGCCGAACGGCACGCCGGCGGGAACTTATAACGGAACGACCACCATTGAAGCTCAATAACTTATCCACAACTTCGGTAAAAAAATGTGTTATTATATAGTCATAAATGAATATCTTATTTAGGGCTTATCTTGTTTCGGCTTTCATCGCTGGACTTATAATCGGGGGCGGTTTTTTAATAGCTTCCGCCGATAGCGGTACCATAATCCCGTCGGTTGAAGTTGGTAACCAGGCGCCGACGGTTTCGGCAGTAAATATTACTCCAACGCCTTTAATTACTTTAGCTGAAAACGGCACGACAACGGTTACGATTACCGCAACGGTTTCCGATTCAAACGGTTGCGACGAAGTTTTTACCGGCGGCACAATTAAAGCCACGCTTTATCGTTCGGGCGTAGGCGGTGCCGGCAGTTGTAGCGCGGACTTTAATAATTGTTACCGGAATATCATTCTTCCCGAAGTCGGTAACACTTGCACCGGTGGTGCTGACACCGAAGGCGATGCTTCCGGCACGGTTCAGGTTTGGTACATCGCCGAAGCGACCGACGCTTCGTCCAGTTTTTCCGCCCAAACCTGGCAGGCGGAAGTGGTAGCAACCGATTCTTCAAACGCAAGTTCTTCCGCCACCGACAGCACGCCGCCGGAGTTGAGTACTCTTTTGGCAATTGATGTAACTGCGAGCGTAAACTACGGTACTGTTTCGGCGGGCGCGACTTCAACGACAGTTAGCGCGAGCACGACGAATACCGGCAATTTCAATTCCACCGACTCTAATTTTTCAGGTGTCGCTCTTGAATCCGGAGGGAATTCAATCGCCGTCGGTCAGCAGAAGTATTCCACAACCACGAGTGAAGCGTGGGATTACCTGGATTATACTTTGAGCGGCACGCCGACTTTAAAAGAACTTAATATCGCTAAAGGCACGGCAACCGGTACGCCGTCAAGTCAGGGAAGTTTCTGGGCAATTTCAGTACCGGGCGGCCAAGCCGCGGGTACCTACAATGGAACGACCACTATTGAAGCGCAGTAGGAAAAGGGAGTACAATATGTTTTATGAAATATGGCAGGCAAGCGGTCTTATTCCTCTTCGTTTTATCTCTACTTAGTCCGCAATTTGTAGGCGCTTTTGGCGTCTCGCCTCCGGCTATAAGCGCCGACAAGCTTTTAAAGGGTTCGCAATATGAAGCGACCATTTTTTTGGTTCGGGCGGAAGCGGACTACGATTTACCGATTCAGGCAACTTTGAGATTACCGGACGAGGTGAAGAGTTGGGTTACGCTTGATGTCGGTTTTAATTTTGTGATCCCTGCCGGTGTCAGTCAGTTTCCGGTTAAGTTTTTAATTAACGTTCCCCAAGACGCCGAGTTGAATATTTACAGCGGCTCTGTTGTTTTTAACACTTTGCCGCCCACAGAAAGGGGGAGTGGAGGCCAGCAAGTGGTGATAACAGTCGCGGCCGGCGTGAATTTAAACATAACCGTCGGTGAGGGAGTCATTAAGGACTTTCGGATAGAGCGGGTGGATATTTTGGACGTTAAAGAAGGCGACCCTATGGCTATTTTGGTTATTATGGAGAATACCGGCAATGTGCCGGTTGCGGCCGAGCGGGCGACGATTGACGTCCTGGACAAATTCGGCAACGTCCGGCTGGGTTTCGGTCAGACCGAAGACTTGCCCGAAGTACCGCCTTTCAAAACGAAGGAATTCGTGGTGGAATTCCCCCTGGATTTGAAACTGGGCTTGGGTGAATACTGGGCGGAAGCGAAAGTTTACAAGAGCGGTGCCGTAGCGGGAGAAGTAAAAACGGTTTTCAATGTTCTCGAAAAGAAGTTTAATTTTTTGATTCTTTTGATTATCGTTGCTGTTGCAATTGGAATCGGTCTGGCGACAAGACATCTGTTTAGGAGAAGGTATCATGGCCGGTAAGGCAAAGATTTGGAGCAGGGGAATAGTTCTGTTTTTGATTTTGTTTTTGGCGTTTCAAGCCTCGGCTGCCAACGTCGCTCCCACTCTTGAAGTTGTTGTGACCGAATGTTCGGACGGCGCCGACAATGATGGCGACGGCAAAATTGATTACCCGACCGACACCGGTTGTTCGGCGTTCTCCGATGACGATGAAACTGATCCGCCCTCAACGCCGCCGGCCGGCGGAGGAGGCGGCGGAGGCGGCGGCGGG
>CAZGRD010000006.1:29011-32220 GCA_964528065.1 uncultured Candidatus Saccharibacteria bacterium | reverse complement strand
GATAGCCGTGAACGATGATAAGGTCGGTGATTTTATCCGGCAGGTTTTTTACCAAGTGATAAATAAGCGGCTTGCCAGCCGCTTCAAGAAGCGGTTTCGGGGTTTTTAAAGTCAGGGGCCGCATGCGAACCCCTTCGCCGGCGGCTAAAATTACTGCTTTCATTACTTTTTGCGCGGTGGACCGGATTTGAACCGGCGATCTCCCGCGTGACAGGCGGGCGTTCTAACCAGGCTGAACTACCACCGCATTAATGTACTTTTCAAAGATTTTCTTTTTCCGCGGCAGGAATAGGTGAGAATTATTATACATGAATCTATATAAAGATAAAGAGGGCCTCGTCGAATATCCTAACTGATAAGCACCGCTGGAGCAAGTAATTGCACCGCCGATTCTTATTTGTGATTTTAGAGCGCTCGCGAGGTTCTCCAAGAATCTTTTGTTTCCGGAAGTAAATCTGGTTAATAAGACCGGTGTTTTTGTTTTTCTTTCTTTGTGGACAGTCCCGTACCAAACATTCCCGTCTCCGTCGAAGTAACCGCGTACAAAATGATGAATGTATTTTTCGGGAATTTTCGGCAGACTCATTCGCAAGGCCTTACGTGGCGTAATGCCAATTTTTAATAAGTCTTTGAAAATTACCTTGCTTCCTATTTGTAAGCGGTAAGACGGCTTATAGTTTTTGTTTCTCTTGCGAATCGCGATCTTATGGTTCGAATTGAGCGAGTTCCTGATTTTTTTCAGTAATTCTCTGTCGGTTATCTCAAATTGGACAAAGTAGGCGCCTCGTTTATTTTTTATCATCGTTCCATCAGCCGCAAAGAAACCCAGCACGTAGGCCATTTCCGGCTTCCAGTTTTTGAAAAAGTCGCAGTTTACATGCCGGTGCATTGGCACATTCTTATTATACCCCATGACAGAACCCTATGTTAACCGGACTAAGTCTACATTTCCTGGTGCCGACGGCTGGATTCGAACCAGCGACCTAGGGCTTATGAGTCCCTCGCTCTAACCAAGCTGAGCTACGTCGGCTTTATTATAATACAATACAAATTTAAGCAGAAATCTTGCACAATTTCAAATTTCAGTATACTCTGCGAATGCGGGGAGGTGTACCGTGTTTGCACATCGGGCCCATAACCCGAAGGTAGCGGGTTCGATTCCCGCCCCCGCAACAAGTCAAACATTAGATTAGAATAACTAAATCCGTCGGATATGAGCGAAATAGTCATTGAATCAAAAGAAGAAGTTAAACTGCGTGATGGATTGAAGGCCAAGCAAGACGCGGAATCGAAGCGTATAGAGCGCTTTTTGGACATGCCCGACCTATCGCGCACGGAGGGCAGTCCGCTTGAAGCCGTTATCCGGCGGGTTAAAAAAATCGAAGCATTCAAAGGTTTTGACGATATTAAAATCCCGGAAATTATCCCGACGAAAATATTGTTCGACTTGTTCAATATGCCTCCCGGTCATCCTGCCCGCAGCAGATCGGACACTTATTACGTGGACGAAGACAATGTTTTGCGGACTCACGATACGGTTTTTTGGTATTACTATCTGAATCATCCGGAAATACGCGAGAAGATATCAAAGAGCCGGGATTTCGGCGTGATTTGTTACGGAAAGGTTTATCGAAAGGACGAGATTGACCGCCACCATATGAACGTATTTCACCAGTTTGGCGGACTCTATCTTGCTCCCGACGACAAAAAAACCACAACTCTCGATGACCTTAAAAACGTTTTGGGAGAAGTCGCAAAAAGCGTTTTCGGACCCGACATTGAGTACAATTTCACCCCCGAAACTTTTCCGTATACGGACCCGAGCGTTGAAATGAACATAAAAATCAAAGGCGAATGGATGGAAATGGTGGGTTCCGGTCTGCCGCGCAAAGACGTTCTCAAGAATTTTGGCGTGACCGGCTATAACGGTTGGGCCTTCGGTTTCGGCCTGGAACGGCTGGCAATCGTCAGTATGAATCTCCCCGATATTCGTCTTCTTTGGTCAAGCGACCCGCGGGTAAAGCGTCAGCTCCGACTCGGCAGTTCTTATAAGGATGTCAGTAAATATCCGCCGGTCGTGCGGGACATTTCCTTCGTTGTGGACAAGGGTTTTATACCGAACGATTATTTTGACCTCATCCGCGACGTCGGCGGGGATATGGTGGAAGAAGTAAAACTCATCGATACTTACGAAAACAAGGAAAAATTCGGCAGGGATAAGGTAAGCTACGCTTTCCGCATCATCTACCGTTCAACCGAGCGGACGCTTGTAAGCGAAGAAGTGGATAAAATACATAAAGAAGTTGAAGAACGCACCAAAAATGAATTCAACGCGGCAGTGCGGTAACTTACTCCGGGTGGATTTCTTTTTTGAATTGTTCCAGACGCTTCGAGAGAAGCGGATAATTTTTTAGAGCCGGGTCCTTCTCCAGGATTTTTGCCGCCGCTTCTCTCGCGGTTTTCACCAGTTCCGGATTTTGAAGCGCTTTCATTGCGATATCCGGTATTCCGGTTTGGGTCGTCCCCAAAAATTCGCCCGGGCCCCGCAGTTTCAGGTCTTTTTCGGCGAGTTCAAATCCGTTTTTCGCTTCAACTATCGATTTCAAACGTTCCTGCGTTGATCTGCTTCCCGAGTCGGTAAAAAGAAAACAAAACGACTGGTGTTCGCCCCGGCCGACCCGGCCCCGAAACTGGTAAAGCTGGGCGAGACCGAACCGGTCGGCTCCTTCAATCATCATTATTGTCGCGTTAGGAATGTCGACTCCCACTTCCACCACCGACGTTGAAACCAAAATGTCGCTTTGTTTTTCGGCAAAACTTTTCATTACTTCTCCTTTTTCCTTGGATTTCATTCGGCCGTGAAGCATCGCGACGCGCAAATCGGGAAAAATTTTCTTCGAAAGTTTTTCGTATTCTTCCTTGACTGCTTTTGTTTCCCACAGATTATTTCCGCGTTTATCCGCTTCTAAGTTTTCGGAATCCGCGCTTATCCGCGTGTCCGAGGATTCGATCCTCGGACAGATTACGAAAACCTGTCTTCCTTTTTTAACCTGTCCTCTGATAAAGGCGTAGGCCTTTAGGCGGTTCTCCGGGGCGACCGCCTTGGTGATGATTTCCTTTCTGTTTTTCGGCAGTTCGGTGATTAGCGAAATATCGAGGTCGCCGAAAAGAGTAAGAGAAAGAGTGCGGGGAATCGGCGTTGCCGACAT
>CAZGRD010000006.1:2360-28911 GCA_964528065.1 uncultured Candidatus Saccharibacteria bacterium | reverse complement strand
CCGCTCCCGACGTCGCCTTGAAGCAGGCGGTTCATCGGATTCGTTTTCCCGAGCCCCTCCAAGATTTCCTTGAGTGAGTTTTTCTGGGAGTCGGTGAGCTCGAAAGGCAATCGTCTCATAAGCTCTTCTATTTCTCCGGCCTCGGCGCCGATCGCTTCGGTTTTCTCTTTTCTAAGCTTCAGCTTTTCCGAGAGGTTGTGGAGCTGGAGGTAGAAAAGGTCGTGAAAGGCGAATCTTTTCTTGGCAAGAAGAGCGTCTTCGAGAGTGGTTGGGAAGTGGATATCTTTGAGAGCGGTGTTTATTTCCGGCAAACCCTCTTTCTTTAAAATTTCTTCGGGAATAGGGTCGGGGATTTCCTCGATCTCGTCGAGAACCGGTTTTATGATAAATCTCAATCCTTTGGAAGTAAGTCCCCTTGTTTCGGGATATATCGGTACGATTCGGCCGGTATGCTTCGTTTCCTGCCGCGAGGCGTCGGTTAAGAGTTCGTATGTCGGATTGGAAAGATAAACCGAGCCTTCGCCGTAGGTTACCTTGCCGGAAAAGTTGGCGAGCCGCCCCGGTCTTAAAACATTCCTGATGTAGGGTTGGTTGAACCAAACTGCCCTTATCGAGTCCGTTTCGTCGGAGATGAGCGCCTCCACTATGAAAATATGCCGTCTGAAGCTTCGGCGTCCCGTGATTTCCGCGACCCGTCCCCGAACAGTTACTTCCTGACCGGGACCGAGTTCGGAGATTTTATAAATTTGGGAGAAATCCTCGTAGCGGGTCGGGAAATGCGAAAGCAAATCCTTGACGTTTTTTATTCCCAGGGTTTTGAGTTTAACCAAAAACCGCGGACCGATGCCCCGGACTTCCGAGAGCGGTAAAGTGAGGCCAATCATTTTGCGCCATATTATACCAGTTTTTCGGAGATTTTTCTACTTGTCCGCCCGGCAGGTCTCGAACCTGCGACCTTGGGCTTAAGAGGCCCCTGCTCTACCAACTGAGCTACGGGCGGTTGTTGATAAATTTATGGGGTGAATTATAGCCGATCTGTTAGAATTATTAAAGAGAGATGAATGGCGCAAACCCGACTCCAAAATTCAAACCCCTCTATATTAGCGGGGTTGTTATCGTTATCGTTGCGGCACTTGTCACTTGGTATTTAATTGGACGGTCGGCGGAGACTCCCGGAGAAAAAGCCGTTGGCGACTTGGAGGATGCGCTGGAATCTGCCGGCGCTCTGCCGGAAATTAATCCTCTTTCCAACCCCTTGGAGGAAATGCCCGACGTGAACCCCGTCGACGCGGCCAATCCTTTCAAGGGAATCAAAACCAATCCTTTCTAATCATGTTGAAAAAATTTTTCAGCGAAAGCCGTCTCCAAATTGTTTTATCGTTCGTAATTCTCGCGCCGGCAGTTTTCATTTCCTACGCGTTGGTTGCCGAAGCGTCTTTGGAAAACGTCGTTTTTCCGGTGGCGGAGCTGGGCAACTGCGGGGGTGAAGCCGAGTGCCGAAAGTACTGTGACAACTCCGGGAACATCACGGCTTGCCTTACTTTCGCCGAAAAGTACGACTTGATGTCCAAGGAGGAACTTACGGAAGCCAAAAAGTTTGCCAAAATCGGTTCCGGTCCCGGCGGCTGTACCGACAAGACGGTTTGCGAGAGCTACTGCGAAGACGCAAACCATATTGACGAGTGCGTCACTTTTGCCGAAGCGAACGGCCTGATGTCAGCTGATAAACTGGCGGAGGCCAAAAAAGTTCAGACAGTGCTAAAACAAGGCGCCAAATTGCCGGGCGGTTGTACCAATAAACAAAGTTGCGACAATTATTGCGGTGACCCGAATCATATGGAGGAATGCGTTACTTTTGCCGAGGCCGCCGGTTTCATTCCGGCCGAGGAATTGGAGGACGCGAAGAAAATGCTCCAGGCGCTAAAGAGCGGAGTGAAGCCCCCGCCCTGCCGCGGCAAGGAAGAATGCGATACCTATTGCGCGGAGCCGGGTAACTTTGAGCGGTGCATTAATTTCGCCGAGGCCGCCGGTTTCGTTTCCAAGGAAGACGCCGATAGGGCCCGGAAAACGGGCGGAAAAGGACCGGGTGATTGCAAGTCCAAAGAAGAGTGCAACGCTTTTTGTGAAAACCCCGCCAATCAGGAACCTTGCTTTAATTTTGCCAAAGAGCACAGATTAATGTCCGAGGAGGATTTGCGGAGGGTGGACGAAGGCCGGCAAAAAATGACGGAGGTTTTAACCCAGTCGCCGCCCGCAGTCGTTGATTGTCTGAAGTCAACAGTGGGCGATGAGGTTCTCGATAAAGTGAGATCGGGTGCGGTCATGCCGAGCCAGGAACTGGGTGAGGCAATGCGGAGTTGTTTTGAAAAAAATATGGGCGAGACGGGTCCGCCGCCGGCATCGCCCGACGGTCAAGGTCAGATTCCCGGAAAACTCGGAGAGCCGTCTCGACTCCCGCCTTCGGAAGGCCCCTATCCGTCCAATGGTTTTAGACCGCCATCCGGAGGAACTCAGGGGATTGAAGGGAATTTTCCCGGCGGCGCTCCCTCACCCGAAGAAGTCCGGAGGTTTGAAGAACAGTTCCGGGAACAAATGGGACCGCAATTTCAAACGCAACCGGGGGGAAATTTTTCTCCTTCCCCCGGTCCTGAACCGCAATTCTCTCCCGGCTCCGAGCCGCCCTCCCCAAGTTCCGAACCACCGGCTCCGTCAGGCGGCAACATCTTCGATGTTATAAGAAGGCTGTTTTCCCAATAAGAGCGATAAAACTAAAAACACAAGTGAGGGTCGTGTTTTTGGTTGGTGCGCCCGGAGGGATTCGAACCCCCGACCTTGTGCTTCGAAGGCACCTGCTCTAATCCGCTGAGCTACGGGCGCGGAAATTTATTATTTCCCCAGCTTCAGTGTACAATTAGAATTGATGAGATTCAATATTCCCGAAGAAGCGAAGGAAATCGCCGGGAAATTGGCTAAGGCTGGTTACCGGGCCTATTTGGTGGGCGGTTGCGTAAGAGATTTGATAATGAGCCGCAAGCCCAAGGATTGGGATATCGCCACGGACGCCACGCCGGAAGAAATTCAGAAGATTTTCCCGGACAGCGTTTACGAAAACGAGTTTGGCACGGTTGGTGTGAAGATCCCGACGCCCGTAGGGGTCGGGACTCCGACCGCAGGCGTCGGAGCCGACATTGTGGAAATTACGACTTTCCGGATCGAGGGTCGCTACACCGACAAGCGTCATCCGGACGAGATTAAATTCGCGAAAACCATCGAGGAGGACTTGAGCCGCCGCGATTTTACCGTAAACGCAATGGCATTAGAAATTAGAAATTCGAAATTAGAAATTAAACTTACTGACCCTTACGGCGGGGGGAAGGATTTGAACGGGAAGATCATCCGCACGGTCGGCAGTCCCAAAGACCGGTTTGGTGAAGACGCACTCCGGCTCATGCGAGCGGTGCGTTTTGCCGCCGAGTTGGGTTTTCAAGTTGAAAAAGAAACAGCCGACTCGATAAAGGCCCACGCCGGTCTTTTGGAGATGATTGCCAAAGAAAGGATTCGGGACGAGCTCGTGAAAATAATAACGAGCGACCGGGCGGCGGAAGGCGTCATCGCTCTCGAAGATTACGGTCTCTTGAAATACGTCATTCCGGAAATTCGGGAAGGAATCGGTTGCGGTCAGAATCTTCACCATATTTACACCGTTTTCGAGCACGGTGTGAGAGCGTTAAACTACACGGCGGAGAAAAATTATCCGCTCCATGTCCGGCTTGCCGCCTTTCTTCATGATGTCGGTAAGCCCCGGACCAAGCGCGGCGAAGGAGTGGATTCCACCTTCTATAATCACGAACTGGTCGGCGCCAAAATGACCTTAAGAGTTTTGAGCCGGCTTCATTTTTCGAAGGAAATTACGGAACGCATTGCCAATCTGGTACGTTCCCATATGTTCTATTACAACGTTGATGAAGTAAGCGAAGCCGGCGTTCGGAGATTTTTGCGCCGGGTGGGTCCCGAAAACGTTCCGGATTTGATTAAAGTTCGGGAAGCCGACCGCATCGGTTCCGGAGTTCCGAAAGCCAAGCCTTACAAAATCCGCCACCTTCTTTTCATGATCGACAAGGTTAAGCGCGACCCGATAAGCCCGAAAATGCTTAAAATCGACGGCAACGAGGTAATGAAAATTCTGGGGATTCCGCCGGGACCAAGGGTGGGAAAAATTCTTGCCGTTCTTCTCGAAGAAGTGATTGATGCTCCGGAAAAAAATGCCGACGAATACCTCAAGATACGGGTTAGGGAACTCGGGAAATCAAGCGAAGAATCACTGAGCGAACTTTACGAGAAAGCGCAGGAACGCAAGGAAGAGTTCGAATCCGGCATTGAAAGGGAAATAAAAAAGAAGCATTATATCAAGTAACCGATCATGCGCATTCGCATCAAAAGATTCGATAAAAAACTCCCCCTGCCCGAATACAAGACGAGCGGGGCGGCGGCTTTCGATTTGACTGCCCGCGAGAGGGTTGAAATTCCTTCCCGTAAAATCGGCTATGTCCCGTTAAACGTCGCCTGTGAGACACCGGAAGGCCATTTTTTGCTTCTTGCCGCCCGGAGCTCAACTCATAAGAAGGGACTTATGCTTGCAAACGGCGTCGGCGTTCTCGACCCGGATTTTTCCGGCGACGGAGACGAGTGCGTTGCCGTCTACTTTAATTTTACCGACCAACCGGTTATAATCGAGCGCGGTGAAAGGATTGCTCAGGGAACGTTCGTGAAGTTCGAAAAAGCGGAGTGGGAGGAAGTCGACCGGTTGGAAAATCCCACTCGGGGAGGTTTCGGAACAACCGGAGACGGGCCGTAGTGTAATGGCAGCACGAGTCCTTCGGGAGGATTTAGTCCGAGTTCGAGTCTCGGCGGCCCGACCAGAAAAAAGTTTATGATAAGTTTTGAGGATTTCAAAAAACTCGATTTGCGGGTGGCAAAAATTACTTCGGCTGAAAAAGTCGAAGGCACGGACAAGCTTTTGAAACTTGTTCTCGACGTCGGCGGAGAAGAACGGCAGATTATCTCAGGTATTGCCCAAGCGTACCCGGCGGCGGATTTGGCCGGTCGGAGAATTGTAATTGTCGCGAACCTCGAACCGAGAAAATTTACCCTTCGGCGCGATTCAGGGCAAGAAGTCATCGAGAACAATGGCATGCTTCTTGCCGCCGAGAGCGAGAACGGAGAAATTTCTCTCCTTTTGCCCGACAAAGAAATGCCGTCCGGCGCTCCCGTCCACTGATGGAAAAAATCTTCGCCGTTTGGAAACCGAAAGGCCCGACTTCGCACGACGTCGTAAATGAAGTGCGCCGGGCGTTCGGCGAGCGCCGGGTGGGGCACGCCGGCACTCTCGACCCATTGGCCGAAGGCGTGCTCGTTCTCGGCGTCGGGCGAGAGGCGACCAGGAAACTGGGAAGCATCGTTAAAAAAGAAAAAGAGTACGTTGCCAAAATCAAACTCGGTAAAGAGAGTTCAACCGATGATGAGGAAGGCGAAAAAACCGCGTTTAAAAACGCGGTTCCGCCGTTGCCGGGAGAGATAAAAAAAGTTCTTGAAAGTTTTATCGGAGAGACCGACCAAGTTCCGCCGGTTTACAGCGCCGTAAAGGTTCGCGGAGAATCCGCCCATCGGCGCATCCGGCGAGGAGAGGCGGTAAAGATGAAATCTCGCCGCGTGAAGATCGCGGAAATTGAACTTTTAAAATACGACTGGCCCTATCTTATAGTTCGCGTCGTAACCGGTCCGGGCGTCTATATTCGGGCCGTGGCGCGCGATATCGGTCGGCGTTTGGGCGTCGGCGGTTTCCTTTCGTCGCTTACGCGCACCCGTGTCGGCGAATTTACCAAAGAAAAAACAATTTCCATTTCCGATTTGCCCTAGGTTTAAACACGTGTTTAAACCTAGGGCAACCGAATTCATGAAACAACATTTAAATATAAAGATATCCGGCCGGGTTCAAGGAGTTTTTTTCCGGGATATGGCCAAAAAGAGGGCCGATGAACTCGGTTTGAAGGGCTTTATCCGCAACGAGTCCGGCGGCATGGTTTACGCCGAAATCGAGGGAGGGGAATCGGCAATCGGGGAGTTCGTAAAATGGTGCCGGCGAGGTTCGGCTTCCGCAAAAGTCGAAAAAGTGGAAGTCAAGGACGGCGACTTTGGGAATTTCACCGATTTTTCTGTATTATGACCATAATGAGGATTGTTGATAACTCTTTTGACTTTTTACGTAATTACCTTTAATATTTAAAAACCGATGAATATAACGGCAAACGAACTGAATAAGCTTAATCTTTCGGCCGCCTCCGTTTGGTTTTTGGTTTACTTTTTTGTCATTATCGTCCTCTTGGGAAGAGGTCGGGAGGTTTTTGCGGAAAAAATAAGAGCAGTTTAAACGAGAAATTTAGAGATAAAATCCAAAGAACCTCCCGCCCGCCGGGAGGTTCTTGGTTTTCGTGGTCTGAAAATTGGTCGTTTGGTTCGGTGAGCAGCTTTCAGACCAAGAAAGCACCTTGAAAAGAATACTGTTTGGGCCTGAAACAGTTTTAATCATAAATAGAGTCAGGATGCATCGTACTGCCACCCGCAAAGCAAGGAGAAACAAACCATGGTTTTCCGGAACGGATGGAACTCGACGCGCGCGGAACTCGGCCCCGTAGTGAAGATGGAGGGCATCAAGTCGTCTCTTGGTCCCTTCTTCTCCCTGTCGGAGCACCGAATTCGGTATCCCGAGACAGTCATCCGGGCGCTTGGGGAACTCTACGCCGAGTACAACCAAGCTTTCGGTCCCCTCGTCGAGGCAAATCGGGAGTGGGAGACCGACTATCAGTTCTGTCGGTTCCCCGACGGTTCACCGGTGAACTTCGGGGTTCAGGTCGACATGGTCGGCTTGCCGCAGGGATTCCTGGAAGATGCCTCTTCCATGAGCGTGGACGAAGTTCGGGAAGTTCTGCGGAGGTTGGTCTTCGAGTTCGAGAATTCGCTCGCGATGTACCAGCTTCTCGAGAGAACCTTCTCATTCGCCGGCGAGGAAACGTTCTTCCGCCGCAATTTCCGGGCGTCACTTGCCGAGCTTCGGGAAAGGTTTGGCATGCCGATCGCTCTCCTCGCGGTCACGGACGAGAAGTATCGGGCCATGCGGGAGTCGGAGTTCGGCAAAGTCGAAGGAGAACCTCTCTCCGACGCCGAAGTCTTCGAGTTGTCCGGTTTCGACCGGTTCTTCGGACCGGACGATTTCCGGAGGCATCTCGAGGAGAACGGCGGCCGGTGCGGTTTTCTTCTCTATGCCCGTACTTCCGACCCCGTCGCCAAGCTCAAGAAGCCGGATCTCCAAATCGAGTATCCGCTCTTGGGTGACCCCAAGATTCGGCGCGTCGTGAAGGCTCACACTCTCACCATGAACGTCGATGCTCCCGACATGGAGTACGGCAGGAGGATCAACGACACGAAGGAGCAGATGCACGCCATCGGCATGGCCTTCCCCATCGCCCACGAGGAGGACTTCTATTCTCCGGCTTTCGCAAAGCATGTGGCGAAGGGCAGTGCCTACACGGAGTTCGGCGGCGGTCCTCGTCTCTCCGTCGGCATGATGGAATACCTCGCATTTTGCGGGGTGGACACAGCCCGAGTGGAAGCCGGCGAAGTGCCTCTCCGCTGTAAGCCCATGAAGGGTACCTACGGGTGCTACGGGCATGTGAGCGGAGTACTTCCCGACCGGGATTTCCGGTCCGACCTGCGGAGCAACCTGCGGAAGCGGGGATCGTACGTGGTCCAGCCGGAGCTCGCCTCTCCGGAGGTGTGGAACGAGACAGAAGGAAGGGGATACAACTTCATCGACCGAAACTTCTTCTCTCTCACAAACGGAACGGTTCGGTTCTTGGGCGGGTTCCGGTCGCTAATGCCTCTCGATTCCGTGGAGGCGCGGAACGGCAGGAATCACGGCTCGAAGTTCACGGTCTGGGCGGAAATCGGGCCCTGACCCTTGTACAACCTACAGCACGGGGCCGTGCGTTCGCTCTTAGCGAACGCACGGCCCCATTCTTTTTGCAAACTTATTGAAAGAGGGGAAGAACTGCTTTAATATGAATTTACGGTTTTTATGTTGAAAAAAATATTACCGCTTACGAAAAAATTAATCTCGATAAAGTCGACGCCGGATAACAAAAAAGCTTTGGAAGAAATTCTAAATCTCGCTTTGTCAAACCTCAGAGGATACAAGACTGAAATATTCGAGCGTAACGGTTTTAAAAGCGCTCTTGTTTACAATACGCCGAAACGGCCTGAAAAATTCAGAATTATTTTGAACGGTCATTTAGATATTATTCCGGGCAAAGAAAATCAATACTTACCCCGGATAAAAGGCAATCGGCTCTACGGAGTCGGTTCCATGGATATGAAAGCGAACGTAGCTTGCCTAATGACCGTTTTTAAAGACGTTGCCGATAAGGTTAATTACCCACTCGGACTGCAGCTCGTAACCGACGAAGAAATAGGAGGATTTCACGGGACCAAGTACCAGATAGAAAAAGGGGTGAGGGCCGAGTTTGTCGTCGTCGGGGAAAGCACCGACCTGAACATTAAAAACAGAGCGAAGGGAATTTTATGGGCAAAAATTTCGGCGAAAGGGAAAACGGCTCACGGCGCCTATCCTTGGAGAGGAGAGAACGCAATTTGGAAAATGAACGAATTTCTTAATTGTTTGAAAAGACAATACCCGGTCCTCAAAAAAGAAAAATGGGTTACGACTGTGAATGTGGCAAGCATCGGGACAGGTAATAAGGCTCTCAATAAAATTCCCGACAACTGCGAGGTTTGGCTTGACCTGCGTTATGTTCCCGAAGATGCAAAAACAATCATGGGCGACTTGAGGAGATTGCTCTCAGGTGAGCTCAAGATGGAGGTGGTGGCGCAAGAGCCCGCTATGCTTACGGACGAAAACAACCCCCATTTGCAGTTACTGAAAAGAGAAACAGAAAGGGCGGTGGGGAAAAAGGTACGTATTCTTTCCGCAAACGGCTCTTCGGACGCAAGGCATTTTACTTCGGTGAATTGCCCGGGGGTCGAATTCGGTCCGGTTGGAGGGGGTATATCCAGCGACGAAGAGTGGGTTGACGTTCCCGGCTTGGAAACATATTGCCGGGTTCTTGAGAAGTTTTTGCTGGAAGGAATCTCCTGACGGTCTTTTAATTTTTTCCAAGGTTCGCTAATATCTAAAGAGTGGGTCTACCGGTGTAGGGGCCTATGGTCTAGTGGCATGACGCGACATTCGCATTGTCGAGACGCGAGTTCGATTCTCGCTAGGTCCACTAAAATATGAATAAGAAACATCTTATTACAACTGTAGTTCTCGTCGCTCTTCTGTTTGGCGGGTATTTCTTTTTGCCGCTTGGCAAGGTAAACGTGCCGGAAGAAAGTCCGCTTGCGGAAAAACCGGCTATTTCGGTCTCGATTACGGTGGACGCCACCGCGCCGGCCTTGACTATCGCGACTTACGGCGTTTCGGTTCCCGAAGGAAGTTCGGTATATGACGCCATGCGGATTGCAAGAGACAATGGCCGGCTCGATTTTAACGGCCGGGAATTTGCCGGTCTTGGTTTCTTTGTTGAGGAAGTAAACGGAATTGCGGGAGATGTGGAAAATGGGATGTACTGGGTCTATTCCGTAAACGGAATAGAAGCCCAAGTTGGCGTATCGGATTACGTTCTTCACGATGGCGACACTGTTACTTGGGAATATGAAAAAAGCGATTTTTAAGGAGGGCGTCCTGCCGGTTTTGCTTATCACTCTCGGCGTTATGATGCGCTTTTTACCTCACCCGGCGAATTTTGCGCCGATCGGGGCAATCGCCGTTTTCAGCGGTATGTACTTGCCGAAACGTGTCGCTCTTATTGTGCCTCTCCTTGCGGTGCTTGCGAGCGATTTTTTCATCGGGTTTTATGATTGGAAAATAATGCTTTCCGTCTACGGAGGCTTTCTTTTGATGGGCGTAATCGGACTCTTTGTTCGGAAGCATAAAAAAGTCGGCAACGTCATCGGCGGAACGCTTCTCGGAAGCTTGTCTTTCTTTCTCATCACGAACGCCGCCGTCTGGATGTTCGGCGCTATGTACGCTTCCGATTTCGCCGGCTTGATGCAAAGCTACTTTATGGCTCTTCCCTTTTTCTTGAACAGCGTTCTCGGTGATTTGTTTTATGTGGGAGTGTTGGTCGGCGGGATGGAACTCGTTTTACGTCTTGCCGCCCCGGAGAATTCTCAAGCCAGACGAGGCAATAAATTTCGATGGGTTTAAGTGAAATCATCGTCGTCGTTTTGGGGCTGATGCTCTTTGAGGCGATTTCGAGCATTGATAACGCCGTGGTTAATGCCGATGTCCTGGTCGGTATGTCGGAAAAGTGGCGGAAGTGGTTCCTGTTTTGAGGGATTTTATTTGCCGTCTTCGTAGTCCGCGGTATCTTGCCGCTTCTTATCATTTATTTTTCCACTCCCGGTCTTGGTATCGTCGATTCGTTTACGGCGACTTTTCAGTCGGGCGGGGAGGCGGCCGAAATCATCGAGCGCCAGGCTCCGATTTTGCTCGCCGGCGGCGGCGTTTTCCTGATTTTCCTCTTTCTTCATTGGCTTTTCATCGAAGGCAAAAAATACGCCTTCTTTCTCGAGCGCAACCTTCACAAACATTACCACTTTTGGTTTTACGCCCTGGCTTCGATTATTCTGCTCGTAATCGTTTGGTCGACGATAAAGACAAATCCGCTTATCTCCCTTGGGGCCGTCATCGGCTCAACCGCGTTTTTCATCGTGAGCGGTTTTAAAAGAAACGCCGAAGAAAAAGAAAAAGAACTGACCGAGGGGAAGATGACCGACGTCAGCAAAATTCTTTACCTGGAGCTTATCGATATGGCGTTCTCGATCGACGGAATCTTGGGCGCTTTCGCCTTCACGCTTTCCGTTCCGCTGATTTTGGTCGGCAACGGTCTTGGGGCGTTCATAGTCCGGTATTTTACGATTCACGGGGTCAAAACCGTAAGGAAATACGCTTATTTGAAAAACGGGGCGATGTATTCGGTGGGATTTTTGGGACTGATCATGATTTTCGAAAGTTTTGGGCTCCACATTTATTCGTGGGTGCCGCCGCTCGTCACCTTTCTCGTCGTCGGTCTTTTCTTCTATCTTTCGAAAAAAGAATTGCAGATCCAGCATGTGCTATCATAAAAATTAATGGCAACCGGCGTTTTGGAACTCGCGATTGTGGTCCTTGTGGCGGCCGTTCTAGGGATTCTCGCGAGAGTCCTCCGCCAGCCGATAATTCTCGCTTACCTTGCCGCCGGAATTTTAATCGCTTATTTCGATTTCTTCAATCTCGCCGACAAAGA
Organism: uncultured Candidatus Saccharibacteria bacterium; assembly: GCA_964528065.1. Classification (GTDB taxonomy): domain Bacteria; phylum Patescibacteriota; class Minisyncoccia; order UBA6257; family GWB1-50-10; genus CAZGHF01. The sequence continues at coordinate 17,509 of CAZGRD010000006.1, read as the reverse complement.
AACTTTCCGGATTTTTTCCGATTTAGGAATAATGTTTCTTTTATTTCTTGTCGGCCTTGAGCTGAATTATTCCTCTCTGCTTATTTCCGGCAAGGCGGCGGTTCTTGTCGGCTTGGGTCAGACTGTCTTCACCTTTTTCATCGGACTTTTAATTGCGGTCCAGTTGGGCTTCGGTTATCTCCCGGCCGCCTACATTGCGATTGCCCTCACTTTTTCGAGTACGATTATCGTCGTAAAGCTTTTATCGGACAAAAAGGACTTATCGAGTTTGTACGGCCGAATCAGCATCGGTTCTCTCCTGATTCAGGATTTCGTGGCGATTCTGCTTTTGATTATCCTCTCCGGCATCGAAACCGGTGGCGGAGTTGTCGCAAGTACCATCATCTTCGCCGTCCTGAAAGGAGCCCTCATTTTTGCGGTGGTGTTTTGGCTCTCCCGGCGGTTTTTCCCTTGGCTTTTTAACAAGATTGCCCGTTCTGAGGAGCTTCTTTTCATCGTGAGTTTAGCTTGGGTTTTCCTTTTTGCCGCTGCCATCTCCAAAGTCGGTCTTTCGATTGAGATCGCCGGATTCCTGGCCGGTCTCGCCCTCGCCAATTCCTCGGAGAATTTTCAAATTGCAAGCCGGGTCCGGCCTCTGCGGGATTTTTTCATCCTCATTTTCTTCGTAATTCTGGGCTCCTCAATCGTTTTCACGAGCTTCGAAGGTCTTGCCCTGCCCATCATCGTCCTTTCCCTCTTCGTTCTGGTCGGCAATCCGCTTATTGTTCTTATCATTATGGGGCTAATGGGTTACCGGAAGCGGACAAGTTTTCTCTCGGGCGTCACCGTCGCCCAAATTTCGGAGTTCAGCTTGATTATTGTCGCCTTGGGTTTAAAAATCGGCCACATCGAGGAAAACGTTGTCGCCTTGGTTACCGCCGTGGGTGTCATTACCATCACTCTTTCAACCTATCTTATTCTCCACGCCGAGAAAATTTTCAAAGTTATTTCAAAACCCCTTTCGGTTTTTGAACGCCGGAATGCGAAAGAAGAAGGGATTGAGAAAAAATTCGAAAAGATGATCGTTCTCGCCGGCGCGGGCCGGACTGGCCGGAGTATCGCCCAAAATCTTCCCAAAGACAAACTTCTCATAGTCGATTTCGACCCCGAAGCGATGGCATCGCTGAAACGCCACGGTTTCAACGTATTGCTCGGCGACATCACCGACCCCGAAATCATCGAAAAGGCGAATTTGAAGCAGGCGACCTTACTTATTTCCACGAGTCCCGATTTTGAAAACAGCATCATTCTGCTCGAGGAGATGAAAAAAATGCCGCGCCGGCCGAAGACGATTGTTCGGGCGAGAACCGAAAAGGAAGCCGAGGTGCTTTACGACGCGGGTGCCGACTACGTTCTTCTGCCCCACTTTACCGCCGGTCAGTATCTCGGGAAAACGATTGCCATTGACCCGGAAATGAAAATGCTGGACCAGCTTCGGGAAAGGGACAGAGCTCTTATTGAAAAAGTCGGTCACGAGGTTTGACGTAAAGCGCGGCGGAGGCGCCGCCCAGGAGGTCAACGATCATGTCCGCCAAGGTATCGAGCGGCGGTCCCTGAAAATTCACCAAGTAGTAGTGCTCAACCGTGAATTCAAAAATTTCCCAACCCGCGCCGGCCAAAAGGACTATTAAAGCAAGAGACAACAAAGACTTTTTAAAACCGGAACCAGTTCCGAGGGAAGGAAAAGCGGCGAGGGCGGCAAGGGCAACCCAGGCGCCGCCGGCAAAATGGACAATGATGTCAGAAAAGAAATAGCGGTCGTACCAATGGTAGTAAGAACCGAGGATATGGCCCAAAACGAGAACTAAGCCCACGATAATGAGCTCTTTTTCGAGTCCTTTCCGCCTGTGGAAATGTTTGTTTTCCATATCAACCGCGATTGTTTATAATAATAACAAAGCATTAAAGCTAAAAGGTCGATTAAGGTTTAATTAGAGATTAAAAACTAAGATTTATGGTTATCCAAGATTGGGTATCGGTTATTGTAGGATCCCTGCAGAACCTCTGGGTTGCGGCAGTCGGCGTTTTGGGCGACATCGTGGGCGCTTTAATTGTCCTCATTGTCGGTCTCATCGTCGCTTCCGGCTTGGGAGCTCTGGTTGAGAGAGTAATTGCGGCCGTCAAACTCGATAAGCTTCTTATGAGTTTGGGCATCGAGGAATACTTCGAGAGAGCAGGTATTTCCATAAACAGCGGCAAGTTCCTGGGTAGGTTGGTTTACTGGTTTTTGGTGGTAGTCTTCCTTTTGGCGGCTACTGACATTCTTGGGCTCTTCACTCTCTCAAGCTTCTTGAGGGACGTTGCGGCCTTTATCGGCAGGAATGTGATTGGCGCAGTCCTTATAATGCTGGCAGCCGTTGTGGTTGGGAATTTCCTTCGCAACGTCGTCAAAGCTTCCGTAAAGAGCGCCAAGCTCCATGCTGCGAGTTTCCTTGGATCGCTCACCTGGTGGGCGATTGTTATTTTCGGATTCTTTGCGGCCCTGTCCCAGCTCGGCATTGCCGTTTCGATCCTTAATTCCATCGTGACCGGATTTGTAGCGATGCTCGCCATCGCCGGCGGTATTGCTTTCGGTTTGGGTGGTAAGGATTATGCAATGCATCTTATCGGAAAGCTCCGAGAGCACACGGAAAGGTAACTCGAACTGTATCGAGACGAAAGAAGCAGACGCTCCGACGATTCGGGGCGTTTGCGTTTTTTGGGGAGGGCTGGTATATTTCGTTCTATGTTCGCGATTATTGAAACGGGAGGAAAACAATATAAAGTCGCTCCGGGTGACAAGTTGAAAGTGGAAAAACTCGAAGTCGAAGACGGCGGGGTTGTGGCTTTCGATAAAGTCCTCCTAAAAAGCGACGGCAAGAAGACGGAAATCGGCGCGCCTTATGTTTCCGGCTCGAAGGTGGAGGCGAGTGTTTCCCGCTCCGGCCGGAGCCGGAAGAAAATCGTTTTCAAGTACAGCTCCAAAACCCGTCGCCGCGTGAAAAATACCCACCGCCAGCCCTATACGGAGGTGGAAATCACCAAGATTTCTTAGTTTCTTCGCTCAAGCGCCTGGCTTAAAGTTTCCTCGTCGGCAAACTCTATTTCTCCGCCTGTCGGGATTCCCCGGCCGAGGCGGGTGATTTTTAGGGCGTTGCCCTCGAGCTCTTTGCGGAGAAGGTCGGAGACGAAATTCCCGAAAGCGGTCGGATTCAAGGCGAGAACCACTTCTTTTGCTTTTCCGTCCAAATCCCGCTTGATTCTTTCTTTCAAATGCTTGATTCGGAGTTTATGGGCGCTGCCCAAACCCTCTCTTTCGTTTAACTCGCCGATTATAAGATACTGTCCTTTGAAGTTTCCGGTCTTCTCGATGGAGAGGAGGTCGGTGTCTTTTTCCAAAATCGCAATGAGTCCCTTATCCCTTTTTTCATCGGAGCAGATTGAGCAGTAGTGCCCGCCGCACTTGAGGAAAAAACAATTCGGACAGCGGCTTATTTTTTTGAGATCGCTCAAGGCGTCTTCCAATTCTTTTAAGCTGTTTTTATCCAAACTCGAAAGATAAAAAGAAAGCCGCGTCGCCATCCGGGGACCGATGGCGGGCAGTTTGGAAAACACTTCAATAAATTTTCTTATCGGCTCTGGTAACACGTCATTAGAAATTAGTAATTAGGAATTGGTCATTCTTCCAGTATGTGTTTCGTGTCGATGTTTCGGAAGGTGACCTTCTCCTGGTCGAACCGGAGCTTTACGGTGCCTAAGGGGCCGTTCCGGTGCTTGGCGATGATTACCTCCACCATATTTTGTTCATCCTCCGGCGTGTCGATAGAGCCGCGGTCTTTGCGGTAGAGGAAAAGGACGACGTCGGCATCCTGCTCGAGCGAGCCCGATTCCCGCAAATCGGAAAGGCGGGGAACCTTGCCCTCTCTTTGTTCAACCCCCCTCGAGAGCTGGGAGACGGCAAGAATGGGAATGGAAAGTTCCCGGGCGAGCGACTTCAGCCCCCTCGAAATTTCGGTAACCTGATGAACCATGCTTTCCGAATCGGTTCGCGGCCGGATTAGTTGGAGATAATCGATGATGAGCATATTCAGTCCGTGCTCGACCTGGAGGCGTCTTGCCATTGACCGCATCTGGAGAATGTCCGGCGAAGGCGTGTCGTCGATGAAAAGATTCGTTTTGGAGATTTCGTCAAGAGCCTGCTGAATGAGAGCGAATTCCATCTCGTCGTTCAAGCGGCCGGTCCGAAGGCGCCAGAGCGGGATTTGGGCTTGAGCCGCAATCAGGCGGTCGATTATCTGGTCGCGGGACATCTCGAGCGAGAAAACGCCGATGGTGTGGCCGTGGAGAGCGGCTTGCCTTGCTACATCGAGAGCAAAAGTCGTTTTCCCGAAGGAAGGCCGGGCGCCGATGATGATTAAGTCCGATTTTTGGAAACCCGAGAGAAGATTATCGAGACCGTGAAAATAAGTCGGGATTCCCCGAAGAGTTTCGCCTTCGCCGCGGTGGAGCTTTTCCAGCCGCTCGTAGGCAACGGGTAGTTCGTCTTTGACATGGATAAACTTTTGGGCCTTGGAACGGCTGGAAATGTTGAAAACTTTTTCTTCAACCTTATCCAAGAGCGATTCGAAATCGTCCTGTTCGAGAGCTTGCTCGTTTATCTCGGACGAAGCCCGGATGAGATCGCGGCGAACCCGGTTTTCCCGGACAGTATTGGCGTAGTGATTGACGTGAGCGGAAGTGGGAACGACGCTCACGAGTTCCGAAAGATAGTCGGCGCCGCCGATTTCGCTCAATCTTTTCTTTTCTTTGAGGCGTGTGGAGACGGTAAGAATATCAATCGGTTCGCCTTTTTCAAAAAGCTCCACCGCGCATTCGTATATTTCTTGATGATGGGGATGGTAAAAGTCAGTCGATTCCAAAGTATCGACGATTTTCAGGATTGCGTTTTTATCGATGAGAATCGAACCCAAAACCGAGCGTTCAGCTTCCAGGTCTTGCGGCGGAACTTTTATTTTGTCTTTGGTCATAATTTTTGGGTAAGACAAGAGGTCCAAGCGGCGTATCTTCCACTTCATATCCTAACACCCAAATCCTTTTTCTCAAGGCGTCAGCCTTACTAAACTGTTTATTAGCTCTGAATAACTCCCGCCGTTTGAGAATATCGTTGATTCTGGGAGGGATCCCCCCGTCTTTGAAGGAAAGTCCCACAAGCTTGAAGAGTTTTTCGAGGGCAATCCGGGTCGATTTCGCCTCACTCCGGCTTATGAGCCACATTTTCTTTTCGAGACGAGTGGCAAGTTTCTGAATAGCGGCGAGTGCTTGAGGAGTATTAAAATCGTTGTCCAGAGCTTCCGAGAAATTTTTAGCCCCCTCGGCGATGAATTCCTTGATTTTTCCCCCGCCCGATTTACTCTTACTTTGTTTTTCCACGAGCTCCAGCTTTTTCAGAAGTTCGGAGAAATATTTTCTCTCAGTTTCTGCTTGATTTATGAGCTCTTCGCCGTAATCGACGGGCTTTCGGTAGTGGTGTTTAAAAACGGCGAGGCGGAGCGTTTCTGCCGGGTGCGTTTCCAGGAATTTTCGGATGGTGATGAAATTTTTCAGGCTTTTCGACATTTTCTTGCCGCCAATCGTTAAGACTCCGGTATGCATCCAGACTTTGACGAAAGGTTTTTTGCCGGACGCGGCTTCTTGTTGGGCGATTTCCGCTTCGTGGTGGGGGAACTTCAGCTCGTTCGCTCCGCCGTGAAAGTCATACTGCGGCCCGAAAAATTTTTCCGAAATAGCCGTATCTTCAATGTGCCACCCCGGCCGGCCCTTGCCGAACTTTGTATCCCAGGCTGGCTCGCCGGGTTGGGAAAATTTCCAGAGAGCGAAGTCGCCCTTGTTTCTTTTATCCACCGATTCGTCGATTCGGGAAACCGCGTCTTCGGCCTGAAGAGCCGTCCGTCCCGAAAGCTTCCCGTAATCCTTGAATTTTTTAATGTCGAAATAATAGCCGTCGGTCGCCCGGTAGGCGTAGCCCTTCTTTATAAGAGCTTCCACTTGGGCGGTTATTTCGGGAATAAAATCGGTCGCTCTCGCGTAGCGGTCGACGGAAGCGATACCGATTTTTTCCATGTCCTCCCGGTATCTTTTCTCGAACAAGCGGGCGATGGAAAGCGGGTTCTTTTTTTCCCGCCGGGCCCGGTCGATAGTCTTATCATCAACGTCCGTAATGTTTTGCAAATAAAAAACCTTAAATCCCCGCCCGCGCAAGTAGCGGACGAAGGCATCGAAAACGAGATAAGTGCGGGCGTGGCCGATGTGGGCGTCGTCGTAAACCGTCGGGCCGCAAACGAAGAGTTTCAGTTTTTTGCCTTTTGCGATTTTTTTATTCTCTCGTGAAAGAGAATCGTAGATTTCCATTAGCGTGACCAGTTTAAAATGATGTCGTCGATCCTCGGCGTTAAACTTTGCGCTGTGTCGGATTCAAGAATTACCCGGTAGCGGAGGTAGCGTTTGTCCTTTACCCAGTCACGGTTGCAGCCCGAAATCTGAATAACGCTGTCCGGTCCCGGACAAGAACCGCCGAAGTATTGGTTGGTGTCGCCTTCGCCGTCGCAGGCCGCATCCAGTCCCCAGAAATTCCAAGGGCCGCTTGAATTGTCGGAGACGGCAACTTGGAACTTAACGCAGGTGCCGGCCGGCTGCACACCCTGCCAGAGAATACTGTTTAAGGTCGCGCCTTCCACGACCTGGGTGTCGAAAATCGAAGATTCCAGGGTGCCGGTCAACTCTCCGGCCCGCCAACTCGTTTCCACCTTATAATCGGAAGAAGCGCAAACGCCGGGACCCGCGCAGTTGAAACTTATCCAGCCGTCAATGTCGTTCCAGGCGTAGCCGTTGAAAAGGCCGTTTGCGTCTATTGTCACCCGGTAATTGGAACTCGCGCAGACGCTTGAGGCGTCTTCGGTGGCGCTTCCGTCGCAATCGCCGTCGCCGCACCAGAAGCTCACCCAGCCGACCGAATCGTTCCAGGCGCAGCCGGAAAGACTGCCGCTGCCCGAAGGATTAGTAATCTTGTAATCGGATACGCCGCAAATATTGCCGAGCGGGCTCGTCGCGCAGTCAAGGGATATTTCGCCGATTGAGGACGAAGCGTAGCCGGTAAAGGTGGAAGTACCCACTATCACGTTGTGGTAATAGTGAAAATCCCACCACTCGCTTATGTCCGACCAGGCGTATTTGTCGGTCGAGTCGATATTGGTACCGGGGCTGGAGTCGGCCGATGTTCTTCGGACTTCCTGAAAACCGAGATAAGCGCTCGTAACAAGCGCCGCCGAGAAAAGGAGAACGAAAAGCGGTTTCCTTGGCATTAATTAAATTATATACTTTTGTTATGCGGGGAATAAAGTACGCTTTTATTGCCGTCGTTCTTCTGGCGTTCGGGTTCTTTATCGCCGGCAATACCGACGTTATCACCCGGACATTTTTTCCCGAAGAAAAAATGATCGCCCGAATTTCTTTGGGCGGCAAAAGCGAAGAAACCGCGGAAAAAGAAAAAATAGTAAATTCGCCGGAAGAAATTTCGAAATCGGAAATTTGTTCATTCATTGGTTCGTCAATAAATCCTATCGGACCTATTAGCTCTATCGGTCCTGTCGTTTTAAACGAAATCGCCTGGATGGGGGACGGAGAAAGTTTTTCAAACGAATGGATTGAGCTTAAAAATATATCGACGTCGGACGTCGATATATTTGGCTGGCGGATTTTGGACCAGGATGAGCAGATAAAAATCGTTTTTGTCGCGAAAGAAATCGGTTCGGGAGAATTTCTTGTTCTTCGCCGCGGCGAAGACTTCAGCGGTAACTTGAGAAACAGCGAAGAAGGCTTGCGTTTATTCGATAAGGGGTGCAATTTGATTGACGAAGCGTTCGCCAGCCCCGACTGGCCGGCCGGCGACAATAAAAGTAAGTTTACGATGGAGCGGTCGGCCGCCGATTTTTCCTGGTACACCGCAAGTGTTGCGGGCGGCACGCCGAACGGGGAAAATTCTGCCGGGGCGATAAATCCAACCGGTTCAGTGAATCCAATAAGTCCAATAAGTCCGACAAGTCAGGCGGACCAGGCGGGGAAAATCAATATCAACACCGCCGGCTACGAAGAACTGCAAAAAATTACGGGTGTGGGGCCCGTTATCGCCGGAAGGATTATTGAATATAGGAACCTGAACGGCCCTTTTCGGCGAATTGAAGACCTGAAAGACGTCAAAGGCATCGGGGAAGTCACATTCGAGAAGATGAAAGATGAAATATCCATCTGACCGGAGTTGAAAATAGACAACGCTGTCAAGTTATGTCGTTTTGGGGAGTTATCAACACTTGCGGCCTTGCCCTCCACCCCTCCATAATGATGGAGGTCAAACAAAAAATTTTTCGTCAACATGCCGGAGATAAAAAACCAAACAATCAATCTTTCCAAAAAAGCCGAAACCGTTTCCGGCTTCAAGCTCAAAAGATTTTTTACAAAAAAAGACGTTCACCCATACGATGAGATAAATTGGGTAAAGCGCGACGCCCAAGTCGGTAAATTCGAGCAAAAAGGCGTTGAATTCCCCGATTTTTGGTCGGAAAACGCCGTAAACATCACCGCTTCCAAGTATTTCCGCGGGAAGCTGAACACTCCCGGGCGCGAACGGAGCGTGAAGCATATGGTAAGCCGGGTGGCGAAGACGATTCGCGGTTGGGGAGAAAACTTCGGTTATTTTGAAACCGAATCTCAAGCTCAGATTTTTGAAGACGAACTCACTTACCTTCTTGTAAACCAAAGAGCGTCTTTCAACTCGCCGGTTTGGTTCAATGTCGGCGCCAAAGAAAATCCGCAGTGTAGCGCGTGTTTCATTCTCTCGGTTGAAGACAATATGGAATCCATTCTCAATTGGATTAAAACCGAAGGAATTATTTTCAAAGGCGGTTCCGGGGCGGGCATCAACGTTTCGCCGCTTCGTTCTTCCCGCGAACATCTTTCCGGCGGCGGCACTTCTTCCGGTCCGATTTCTTTCATGCGCGGGGCGGACTCCGTTGCCGGCATGATCAAGTCCGGCGGTACCACTCGGCGTGCCGCGAAGATGGTGGTGATGGATATTGATCATCCCGACGTGTTGGATTTCATCCGCTGCAAAGCCGAAGAAGAGAAAAAAATCAGAGCGCTCATGGAGGCCGGTTACAATATGAGCGATTTGAACAACGAGGCCTGGAATTCGATTCAGTTTCAAAACGCCAACAATTCCGTTCGTATCACCGACGAGTTCATGCGAGCGGTTGAATTGGACGGCGATTGGCAAACCCGGTTCCGGCTCTCGGGAGAGGTTGCCGAAACCCGCAAAGCCCGCGAGTATCTTTCGGAAGCAGCCAAAGCCGCCTGGGAGTCCGGCGACCCGGGAGTTCAATTCGACACGACCATAAACGACTGGCACACTTGTCCGAACTCCGGCCGGATTAATGCTTCCAATCCTTGCAGCGAATATATGCATTTGGACAATTCCGCCTGCAATCTGGCTTCCGTTAATCTTTTGAGGTTCCTCGGTACCGACGGCACTTTCAACGTTCGCGAATTCAAGCAAGCCGTTCGGATTTTTATTCTTGCCCAGGACATCATCGTTAACGGTTCGAGTTATCCCGCCGAAAAAATCGCCGAAAATGCCCGTAAGTTCAGGGAGTTGGGCCTGGGTTTTGCCAACTTAGGAGCGCTTCTTATGACCAAAGGTTTTGCCTATGATTCGGATGAAGCCCGGAACTGGGCCGGGGCGATATCGTCTTTGATGGGCGGCGAAGCCTATCGTTATTCGGCTGAAATTGCCGGTAAAATCGGGCCTTTTGAGGGTTACGCGGTAAACCGCGAACCGATGTTAAGAGTCATTAAAAAACACCGCGATGCGTCTTTGGCGATCAACGATTCATACGTTGACGACGAGAATCTCCTGACCGAGGCGAGGAATGTTTGGGAAGAAGCCTTGAAGTTGGGAGAAGAAAAAGGTTTCCGGAATTCTCAGGTTACGGTGATTGCCCCGACCGGCACTATCGCTTTTATGATGGATTGCGCGACGACCGGCATTGAACCGGATTTTTCACTCGTAAAGATGAAGCAGCTGGTCGGCGGCGGCTGGATGAAAATTGTAAATGAGGCCGTGCCCCAGGCGCTTTTGAATCTCGGTTACACCCCGCAGGAAGTTAGCGAAATTTCCGACTGGATCAAAGACCACGGAACGGTTGAAAACGCTCCCCACATTCGCGAGGAACACTTTTCGGTTTTTGACACGGCCGTAAAGCCGAAAGAAGGCAAGCGGACGATTTCCTGGCAGGGCCACGTGAAGATGGTGGCCGCCGTTCAGCCCTTCATCTCCGGCGCCATTTCCAAAACTTTCAATATGTCGTACGAAACGACCAAAGAAGAAATCGAAGAAGCCTACATGATGGCTTGGCGTCTCGGCATCAAGGCCTTTGCCGTTTACCGCGACGGTTCCAAACACTCCCAGCCGCTTCAGACCGAGCATTCGAAGAGTCCGAAGCGGGGCGCGGTAAAATCAAACGGCCGCCAGAGATTGCCGGCGACCCGGAGTTCCGAAACCCACAAGTTTGTGATTGCCGGCCACAACGGCTACCTGACCTACAGCGCTTATGAAGACGGTCGCCTCGCCGAAATTTTCATCCGGATGGCGAAGCAGGGGAGCACTCTTGCCGGACTCTTGGACGCTTTCGCTCTTTCGATTTCCATTTCTCTCCAGTACGGCGTGCCGCTCAAAGTTTTTGTCGATAAATACGTTCGCACCCGTTTTGAGCCGGCCGGTTACACCGAAAATCCGGATATCATGGTTGCGACGAGCATCGTTGACTACATTTTCCGCTATCTCGCCCTGAAGTATTTGTCGAAAGAAGAACTTGCCGAACTTGGTCTCGCTCATCTTGAAGAAGAGATGCTGGCAATGCTCCCCGACGATAAGGATTTTCTAAAACAAGAACCTCGAACCGTTTCCGTTAACGGCAAAAAGCTCCAAAACGGCTTTGCTTTAGCCGGCACTGTTTGTAAAAACTGCGGTGGAATGATGATTCAGAGCGGCTCTTGCTACACCTGTCTTGAGTGCGGCGGCACTTCCGGCGGCTGCTCCTAGAACAGCCCGCCCGCTTCCCTCCAGATTTCTTCTTCGCCCTTCAGTTTCAGGGAGTACCACCACTCGGCGCCCCAGAAATAAAACTCGCCCAAGCCGGTTTTCTTTGCGTAGTTTACGGTTTCTTTGAACCTTTCGGGGTTCATCGTTTTTACCTGTTCCTCAGGCGGTGAATCGTAAAGCAGCGTCGGCCCCCACGGTTCGGCTTGAAGTTCGACGTTAATTACCTCCTTGCCGAAGATTGTTTTGACGAGCTGCGCCTTCCGGCCGTAGAAAATCGGCGGCAGGGGATAAGATGCGTAGGTTCCGAGTTCTTTGAACCAAATCTTGCGGTAAAGAGTAACGCCGACGATATCCCCCAGCCGGGCGGCATTAAACCAGAGCGATAACTCGCCGCTGTCGGTGGCAATGATCGGCCTTGTCGGGTCGAGCGTTTTTACCAAATCGATTTCCTTCCGCCAAAAATCTTTGCTTATTTCCGGACATTCGCCAAAGGGGAAAAGCGGTTCGTTCTCGACCTGCCAGGCCCAAATTGCGGGCGAATCTTTAAAGTGTTCCACGCTCGCCCTCAAAAGTTCCAAAACCGCTTCTTCCCGGTCTTTTTCCGAGAGGTTAACCGCCCAATCGGGGAGGTGACACTCGGGGAAGCGCGGCGTTTTCATACCGAGTGTGAGAAAAACTTTTACTCCTCGCTCTTCCGCTTCTTTAATTTGCCAGTCGATGGCTTCAAAATCGAAACGGTCTTTCTCCGGCTCGAGAAGATTCCATTGGGTGATAACCTTGAGTCGTTTCACCTTCAAATCGTCGAGGAGAGCAAGATAGGTTTCTTGCCAGTTAAGGCCCAGCTCTTTCGCGTGGGCGTGCGAAAAATTGGCTCCCCAGAGAACATCTTCTCTTGGCTTGTTTCCGCCGACGAAGAAGAAAACGAACGCGGCAAGAAAAGCAATCAATAAAACCCGGGCGGCGTATTTTATCGTTTTTTTCATCGGTTGTTTAGAGAGACAATGTTAGAATTCCCGCGGCGATGACGACGGTAGCCGCGACTTTCCGGACGGCGGCTCGTTTCGTGAAACTTTCCTGGAGTAAGCTGGATGCGAAAACCGCGGCGAGAGCGGTGTAAATGAGAACAAAAACGTAAATAAGGCCTTCCAAGGCGTTTACGAAAGCGACATAGAGGGCGGGGGCGAGAAATATGGCCAGGCTTTGAAGAACGTTTCCGCCCGCCCCCAGCGCCTGGTTGGCGAGGAAAAGCGCCGCGGTTTTCTTCCGGCGCGGCGACGAGTCCGTTTCCCTTTTTAGAACGCTCCGCCGGAGACTGGCTGAAAAAGCGAAAATGCCAGCCGCGAAAACGAATCCGCCGACTTTCATCCAGATGAAGGGTGACCAGAACGAAGAAGCGAGATAAACGTATTTGGCGAGAACGAAAGACAGGGCGAAGAAGACCGCGGCGCCAGCCGCGAACTTCAGGCTTGGCGGAGTCACTTTTTTGCCCTCCTCGGCGGTTATGATGACGCTTCCTAAAACAAGCAGGAAGAAAGCCAGCCAGTCCCACCGGTCTACCCCGCTGCCCTCCAAAATCAGCAGGCTGAAAATAAGCGTGAAAACGGGAACGAGGCCACCCGTCGCCGGCACTACCCGGGAGGCCTCAAATTTGTTCAGGCCGGAATAGAGAAAAAGAAGGCCGGCGGCGAAAAGAAAACCGGAAAGGAGAGCGATACCCAGGAGATTGGGCGAAAGAATTTCGAGGCCGAAGAAGGGCGTGAGAAGAAAAACAAGCATCCCAAGCAAGCCGACATAGAAAGTGTAGGCCCGCGGGTTGGGTAACGGTCCCGAGAGTAGGTACCGGTCGACGACGGAGACCAGGCCTAGGAGAGCGTAGGCGGCAAGCGTAACCCAAAACCAGGTCATAAAATTTCGGCGATTTTTTCTACCGCGTCCCTTTTGATTTTTTTAAAGCCGGCTTGGGCCGCTTCGGCCAGCCGTCCGTTCCGAATCATTTCCGGGAGCCACCGATTTACTTCCTTCGTTTCGCCTTGGGGAATGCCGGCCCCCAGTTTTACGAGCCAGTCCCTGTTTTTAACCTCGTGTGCCCCTAAGGGCGGGGCAATCAGAATAGGCAGGCCCAAGCCCGCGTAGAAGGAGAGCTCCGACGGCTTGGTCCACAAAACGTCGGTTTCGGCTATGGTTTCGTCGAATTTTCGGAAATAATCATCTTTGGTTCCGTTCTCGATTATAAAAATTCCCTTATTCAAAAAATTTTCGAGTCCTGACTTTTGCACTTGTTCGCGGAGTTTTATGCCGAGATTTTTATGAAGACCGGCGATGATCTTAAGTGTCAAGTCACCCTTCTTTATAGATGGAGCGAGGCTTTGGATAACTCTAAGGGCAATTTTGCTCTGGGCGCCGGCCCCGCCGATGGCGAAAGTTACGGTCGCCGGGCGCCCGCTTTCCCCCCGGAGCACACCGAGCCGTCGCCTTAAGTTATCTTTTGCGTTTTTAACGAGTTCCGTTGGCAGGGGAAAGCCGGCTACGAAAATTTTTTTCGAATTCACTCCGTAGCTTATAAGCCGTTCTTTGGCCGCCGCAGTCGGAGCAAAGTAAATGATGCGGCTCGACTCCGGTCTGAAGGGTGCCCAAGCTCTTGAGATGTCGGCATCCGTCACCAAAACGTAAATCGGTCCTTTGTAGTTCCAGTGTTCGGCCATGTGACCGATGGTGAAAAAAGTTGCAAGGAGAGGGAGGGGATTTTTGTTCAGTCTTTCAACGAGATCCCGGCCCCATCCTCCCTTAATGAGTTTGTGTCCTTGCCTTAGTTGGAAAGTCGGCTTCGAGTTTCCGGGGAGCGTTCCGCCTACCCGCTGGAAATAGTCGAAACTTTTGAAAATAAGCGCGCCAAGAACTCCCTTCTCTTTCATTCGGGAGACGGCGTTGTAAAGCTTGGTCGAGTTTTCCCAAATCAAGCGGTCTCCTTCGGGAATGCCGTCGTAGGAATCGGCGGTGATGATTTTTCCTCCGTCGGCAAGCAGCGTAAGCGGCCTTGCCGCTCGGAGATGGCCGTAGCCCATCTCCACCGATACCACGTGCGCCCTCTTATTGTCTCTCATTAAATTACTTTTTGTTTTTTTATCCCTTTTATGCCTTGGACTTATTTTACCCCAAAACTACGAATGTTTTTAATCGCTTTTTGGATCCTTCTTATGCAGGCGTCGAGGTTTTCCACGATGTCCTTTTCCTTGAGACGAATGACCCGCCAGCCGGCCCGGCGGAGGCGGAAGTTTTTCGCCTTGTCTTTGCGCTTTTGTGTTTTGCCGGCGTGGGCTCTCTCGTTGTCGCATTCAACGGCAATACGTTTGCCGCTCTCGGTTATCGCGAAATCCAGCCGGAAGCGCTTGCCGCTCGCCGTAACCGGGAATTCCGGGACGGCTTTCCAGCCGAGCCGCCGCAGGCGCTCACCGACGATTCGTTCGGTCGGGGGAACGCCGTAGAGTTCCAGAATGTCGCGCGCCGAGAACAATTTTTTTAAGGTCGTGAAACCGAAGGAGACGCGGCGGGGGACAATGTTTTTCACAGGGCGGGGCAGCTTTCTCACTTCCTTGAATTCAATCTTCAAGTAATCGTCGTTGGCCTGGGGATGACCCGGTTCCTTTGGCAGAAGTTCGATTCTTTTCACGACTCGCCGCCGGAGGACCTTGGCGTAGTATTCTATTCGCTTGCCGCCCCGGCCGAAGACGGCTGGTTGGTAAAAGGCGACGTATCTGAATTTGCGCTTGGGCAAGAATCCGGCCGGAATCCGGTACCAGCGGCGCTTGAGAAGAATCCGCTGGTCCCTTCTGTTTTTCAAAACGCCCACCAATACCGATTTATTCGAACGTCGCTTTGAAGGCATGGCTTTTTCTCTTTCTTTCTCTTTTGTTTTCCCTTAATTGAACGATTCCATAGAATTGTTTGAAAACGTAGGAGGGAGTGACGACGCCGACGGTAAGGG
>CAZGRD010000006.1:0-2260 GCA_964528065.1 uncultured Candidatus Saccharibacteria bacterium | reverse complement strand
ATTCCATAGAATTGTTTGAAAACGTAGGAGGGAGTGACGACGCCGACGGTAAGGGGCGGAATTGTTGACGGAATTTTTACGGCTGGAAAATTTCCTCCGGCAGGAACCTGACGCTTTTTACTTCAGGGAACTGTTTTGCCGTTGCTTCGATTTGGAACCACAAAATACCCACCCGGCACGAGCCGCCGCCGGACCTGTTCTGCGGGTCGTCGAACTTCAGGGTGAGTGCGCCGTCGCGGAGGGAAACTTCCTCGAGCGAAAAGCCGGGCAGGGGATATTCGGTGCCGATTCCTCCGGCCTGTTCCTGTTCGGTAAGATCGCCTTTCAAGAGCAGGCGGAGAGTGTCTTCAACGGGCGTAAGGCCTACGGCAATTTCCCGTTCCACCGCGACCAGTCCCTGCCAGCTGCATTGGATGTTGCCGTCCGCGTCGCGGTCGCGGTTCTCGTCATAGTAGTAAAGTTTTACGAGGCGCGGCGATTCCACCTGCCAGTTGCGGATGAAAACGCTTTTCCGTTCCCGCTCTAAACCGCGCTCAAAGAAAATGTCGTAAGAGCCCGCCTCTTCGTAGGAGTTGAAGGAGACGACGGTAAGGGCGTAGCTTTGGCCGATCGCGTCCACTGCGATTTTAGCCGTTTCCATTATGTCCGGCGTTATTTCGAAACTACGCAGGCACGCTCCGACTTCTTCGTTCCAGAGGTAGCCGGCGGGCCCAAGACAGCCGTGCTCGTCGCGGTCGCCGCCGATTACGGGCGCCTGCGTCTTAGGCGTGAGAAAGTAAGCTCCCAAACCGAGAGCGGCGACAATGAGAATCAGAATTATTACGAAAGCGGAACGGTTCATGTGCTAACATTATATATGATATGGCAATAAAATTTATCTACACGATATTTCTAGCCCTACTTGTCGCTCTTTTTGTCGGACTGGGAATCGATACTTTTTATCCCGGCCCGAAAGTTCCCGAATACCCCTTGGAGTTGGAAAAAGTGGAATCCTGCTGCGAGGAAACGGCGGAACAGAGAGAAGTAAGGCTGGAATTCAATGAAGCTCAGAGAAAATACCAGGAGGAGATAAAGCCATACAATCAAATCGTTTCAATCGCCTCGCTCGTCGCCGCAATCGTCATATTGGTGGTGAGCTTGACGTTCATTAATAGAATCAAGGTGATTGCCGACGGCGTCCTTTTAGGCGGAGTTTTAACCACAATGTACAGCATTATTAGGGGTCTTATGACCGAAAATTCCCAGTTCAGGTTTTTAATCGTAACCGTCGGCATCATAATCGCTTTCGTTCTGGGTTACGTTAAGTTCATCCGTTTCAAGAAAGACGCCGAGTAAAATTCGCCGTTTCAAACACAAAAAACGCTCGGGAGAGCATTTTTTGTCAGACCGGTTTCAAAACATTAACTCTTTAAATTTTTCTAAAATTAACTGGTTTGCTTTTTGGTTGTATTTTTCTCTCTCGGAATCGGTCAATTCGCTGTGAGGCTTTTTAAATTCAAGGGGGCCTTCCAGGCTGCTCATTGGCCAGTCGGGGAGTCTTATTTTTGAAGAGGGAGAAAAAAATAAAATTTCGTGGGGCAGCGCAAAGGTTTTTATCGGACCGCCGGGAAACGCCAAAGAATAAGCCACGTGCCATCTCCCCGTTCTTTTTTCTGCCGGCGTTTCGGCGGTAATTTTTTCCCAGTAATTGAGCAATTCGTCGTCGTTGCTTTCATCCTTACCGTTGATTCTCCTTACAAAAACTCCGGGTTGTTTTTCGAGAGGCAGGAAATCAATGTAGAGAGCTTCGTCCTCGGAGAAAACCGGAAGGTTGAGTTTTCGGGAGTAAAACCGCGCTTTAATTTCCGCGTTTTCCTCGGCGGTAATGCCGGCTTCCTGTGGTTTTTCCGAAATATCAAAATCATCCAGAGCGAGAACTTCTTTCACTATCTTAACGAACAACCCCCTAAACCTTTCTTTTTTGCTCCGGTTTCTGGTTGCGATTACCAACTTTTCGATTTTCATACGGGAATCTGGCATTAATTATCTATTTAATACCCTCATAGCAAGTTCCATTGAGGTAGCACTGCACTCCCAACCTGCTCGCGTCAAAGTGGGGTTCCGGAAGATTTTTCGGGTCGGCCCACAGCCATTCCTCGCATTTGTCGGGCTCCATAATTTTCAACTCGCCCGTATACTCGGTTACTAAGAGTACTACGGATATGTAATGCAGTCCCTCGGATTCGTAAGTTTCCAAGTTATTCGTTACGCCTATTACTTT
>CAZGRD010000005.1:23327-32942 GCA_964528065.1 uncultured Candidatus Saccharibacteria bacterium | reverse complement strand
GCCCGCGAACCTCTCCACGTTGACAATATCGCGGAGACGACTAAACTTGAGCCCAACGTTGTAAATCAGAATCTTACCTTCTTGATGCTCGAAGGATTGATCGAAGAACGGAACGGAAAATTCAGATTAAAATGAAATGAAAAATTTAGTAATCGTTGAATCCCCGACAAAGGCAAAAACGATAGGCAAATTTCTCGGCAAGGATTATAAGGTAGAGTCCTCTTACGGCCACATCCGCGATCTTCCGAAAAGCAAGCTCGGCGTCGACGAAGAGCATAATTTTGAGCCGTCTTACGTAATTCCGACCAAATCGCGAAAAGCCGTAAATGCCTTGAAGAAACTCGCCGAAAAAGCGGAAAATGTGA
The DNA here is from genome assembly GCA_964528065.1 of uncultured Candidatus Saccharibacteria bacterium. Taxonomy (GTDB): domain Bacteria; phylum Patescibacteriota; class Minisyncoccia; order UBA6257; family GWB1-50-10; genus CAZGHF01. The sequence goes on along the minus strand of CAZGRD010000005.1, from coordinate 32,577 downwards.
TTCTCGCAACCGATGAAGACCGGGAAGGCGAAGCCATTGCCTGGCACCTTACCCAAGCCCTGAATATCGGCGACCCGAAAACCGAACGGATTGTTTTTCATGAAATAACCGAATCCGCAATTCTGGAAGCGCTCAAAAATCCGCGCCGCATCGATATGAATCTGGTAAACGCCCAGCAGGCCCGCCGGGTTTTGGACCGCCTGGTCGGCTACAAACTCTCCCCTTTCCTCTGGAAAAAGATATTCCGGGGGCTTTCCGCCGGCCGGGTCCAGTCGGTGGCTTTGCGGCTCATCGTCGAACGGGAAGAAGAAATCCGCAAATTCAAACCCGACGAATATTGGTCAATTGAAACCATTTTAAAACCGGAAAACGACAAGGGAGAATTCATTGCTTCTCTTTCAAAAATAGGCGACGAAACAATCCCCAAGCTCGGCATAAAAAGCGAAGAAGACGCGAAACGTATCGCCGCCGACCTGGAAAAATCCGATTTTTCGATAAGCGCCGTCGAAAAGAAAGAAACGAAGAAAAATCCCCTGCCGCCTTTCATTACGAGCACCCTCCAGCAGGAAGCGGCCAAGCGCCTGCGAATGAGCGCCAGGCAAACGATGATGTTCGCTCAGCGCCTTTACGAAAACGGACTCATTACCTATATGAGAACGGATTCCGTAAACCTTTCCCGGCAATCGCTCGAGGCGGCGGAGGAGACGATAAAAAAAGAATTCGGCAAGGAATATCTAATCGGTTCCCTCCGGGTTTTCAAAACCAAATCCCGGCTCGCTCAGGAAGCGCACGAAGCTGTAAGACCGACCGACCCCGGGAAAACGCCCAAAAACGCCGACCTCAAAGAGGCGGGCGAAAGAAAACTCTACGACCTCATCTGGCGCCGCTTCATCGCTTCCCAAATGCCCCAGGCTCTTTTCGATTCCACTTCCGTAGACATCGAAGCAAAACTGGAAAATAAAAATTATCAACTGAAAACCAACGGCAATATTCTCCGTTTTGACGGCTTTCTCAAAGCTTGGCCGCAGAAATTCGAAGAAAAAGAGTTGCCGGAACTCGAGAAAGACGAAAAACTGGAACTCGTCGAGGTAAAACCGGGCCAGCACTTTACGGAACCACCGCCGCGGTACAACGAAGCGTCGCTCATCAAAACGCTGGAAGCCGAAGGCATCGGCCGGCCGTCAACTTATGCCCCGACCATTTCCGTCATCCAGTTTCGGAATTACGTCCAAAAAAACGAAAGCCGGCGCTTCGAGCCCACCGAAATCGGGGAACTCGTAAGTAAAGTTCTCACCGAACATTTCCCGGAAATAGTGGATATTAAGTTTACCGCCAATATGGAGGAGGACTTGGACAAGATTGCCGAAGGAAAAAGAAAATGGCAGGGCGTGATCGAAGCATTTTACAGGCCTTTTGCCGAACGCCTCGAGCAAAAATACAAGGAAGTTTCGAAAAAAGAATTCATCAAAGACGAAAAAACGGACGAAGTATGCGACAAATGCGGCAAGCCGATGATTATAAAGACCGGGCGCTTCGGCAAATTTCTCGCCTGCACCGGTTTTCCGGACTGTAAAAACACGAAATCGCTGAAGAAAAACGTGGGGCTCTCCGACGAGAACGGCGTGCGGATGAAATGCCCGAAATGCACCGAGGGCGAAGTCATCCGCCGGCGCACCAAGCGCGGCCGGTTCTTCTACGGCTGCTCCCGCTGGCCCGACTGCGATTTCGCGAGCTGGCAGAAGCCGAAAACGGAATCTGAAGAAGCTGAAGAAGCCTCAACCGACTCAGTAATATAGCACCAGAGCCTTGCGTAGTACTCTTGGTAAATAAGCGGCCATCCGACAATATGACGCGTCATAACATTAGTCACTATGACATGTCATAGTGATGAACTCCGATTATTCACGGTCGTGAATAATCGGAGTTTTGGAAATTATAGAAAATCTCAAAAACCATAAATGCGTTGGGGCGGGTCAGCTCTATGGCTGCCCGCCCCGTTGCGAATGCTCACGTCAGTCGCCGGTGAACCAGTGACGGAGCCAGTCGGGCGCCCTCGATGAAAGGGCAAACGCCACCACGCCGAAGAACACGATGGCGGCGCCAAGAACCGACCAGGGACTGATCGCCCACAGCAGTGCGACTACTACCGCTACTACCAGAAGATGCCACACGTCAGTTACCTCCGTTAGAGTATTCTACTTTAGTTTATAACATAATTTTATCAATTTGGTCAAGTCCCACAAAAATTGGCTCAAAAAGAGTGAGTGCCTGGACGATTCTGCCGCCCAGGCACTCGGGTGCTGCCATCAATCGCTTGGCCGATTGAAGATTCCGATTTTCCGGGTCACGTCTCGGACGGAACATTTCCGGGAGCTACTTCCCCACCAACTGTCTTGGGGCACCCGCGCAAACGGCGACCGCACACATTATGAGTCGGACGGGCCGAAGCCGTCCGCTTTGCAGAGGTCGGACTGGTTACCGACGGTCGTCCTTATTTTTATATCATATTCTGATATCATTAGAAATATGCCCCACATTCACGAAAAAATTGATTTTACCGTGGAGATTTTCGTGGTTTATAAAAACACCGTGCTCCTGCGAAAGCATGATAAATACAAATTCTGGCTTAGCGTCGGCGGACACGTCGAACTCGATGAAGACCCGAATCAGGCGGCCATCCGGGAAGTAAAAGAAGAAACGGGGCTTGATATTGAACTTGTCGGCGCGATTCCGGATACCAAAGAAAATCTGGACGGCTATAAAGAACTCATGCCACCGAGGTTTTTAAATATTCATAAAATCACCGAATCCCACCGGCATCTGGCAATGACTTATTTTGCAAAAACCGAAAACAAAGAAATAGTCCAAAACAAGGAAGAATTAAGCGACGAAATCCGTTGGTTCACGAAAGAAGAGCTCGACAACCCGGCTTACGGAATTCGCGAAAGCATCAAACACTACGCCAAGACCGCGCTTCAAGAATTATTTTAATAGAAAATTAGATTAGAAAAAAACGAACTTTATATATAAAGGTGCAGTGACGCGCCACTACACCTAGTTATTACGGCACTACGCTATAGCGTAGTGCCGATACAAGGTTACGTTGAGACAAAAAAGCGAAGGGCGGGTCACGGTCATAGACCGCACCCGCCCCTTTGCGCCCTTGGGGCTCATGTATCGCCCCTTGCTGCCTTCCTCGCCGCCCTCGCCTCCAACACACGCATGACAAGGACGTTTCCTGCCATGATGCCGCCGTAGGTAACGGCGACAGCAAGAAGCAACAGAGGGCTGATACGCCACAGCGCTAGGCCGATCACCACTACCACCAAGAGGTACCACATGTTAGTTACCTCGCGTCAGAGTGTCCTGTTCTTAATTATAAATCAATCTTATTACTTATGTCAAGCCATCAACTTGTCACGCAGAAAATTGGCTCAGAAAAGAAAGGAGTTATAATTTAATCAATGACAAAGTTTATTTTGCACGGGGGATATCCCAAGCATCAAAACGAGCTGAATGTTAGCTTTTACAAAGAAATTTGTAGGGGTCTGCCCGACGGCGGAAACGTTTTGGTCATCCACTTTGCAAGACCGGATGAAGAAATGGCTGAAAGGTTTAAAGGAGAGAAAAATCGTATTTTAGAGCAAGCCAACGGAAGGAGAATCACTATTGTACTTGCATCAATGGGCGAATTTATCAACCAGCTGAAAAAAGCAGATACGGTGTACATAGGCGGAGGAAACGCCGATAAGTTAATGAAAACCCTCAAACAATTTCCTGATTTTGGTGAGCTTGTTAAAGGGAAAGTTATCGCTGGTTCTTCGGCCGGAGCATACGTATTGTCAAAATACTATCATTACGCCTCAACGAATAAAATCTATGAAGGTTTAGGATTGGTGCCTGTGAGGGTTATTTGTCATTATGAAAGCGACCAGTTTCAAACAAGAGACAACCCCATGGAATTAATGAAGAAGTATCCGAATGACCTAGAGCTTGTAATTCTACGAGACCACGAGTGGAAAACCCTTCTTATCCCATAAAAAGATAGGTCTGGCTCAGAAAAGAAAGGGTTTTACTATAAAAATAAGTCCACGAGAGTTGCCGTCACGGGTAATGGCCTCGCTGTAAAGCTGGCTTAAAAAAGAAAAGGTTTATACCGGTGATAAAAACATAATAATATTTAATACAAGCCACGATATGCTTAAAATATAAAAGACTATTTCTAGGATTATTTTGAATTTTCTTAAAAATCTCATATAAAACAAAAAAGGCGCCTTTCCAAGCCTCGTAAGGTTCGGTTAGACGCCCGTAGGCTGAATATTTTTTAACATTATAGCATGCCCCCTATTAAAATTCAACCCTATCCCGAAAAATTTAAAAAGTGATCCTTTTCCTCCCCTAGACCGGATTCATCCAAGTGATATGACACGTCATATCATCATTATTTTTATTACGGCACTACGCTATAGCGTAGTGCCGGTACGAAGTTAAGTTGCAGTAGGAAAACAAGGGGCGGGTCACAGTGCTAACCGGGCACAACCCGCGAAGACGACTCGGGCTGGCGGTTTTTGAATATTAGATAATAAACCCTTTTTGGTTCACTTCGCGCTGCTCCTCCAGAAGTTTTTTAAATTCGGGGTTTATGGCGCTCAATCTCACGAGATTGTCGCCCTGTTTTATTTTCGGGTCGACGTGCCTGAACTTCCTTATCACTTTCTTACCGGGCCTGTTTGCGTAAATTCCAAAGTTGCCCTTTTCTAAATTATCGAATAAATCCCGTATCTCCTTATCGTGGCGTTCCTCAATTTTGTTGAGAATAAAATCCTCATCCTTATAAAAATCCGGCTTGGTAACATAACCTTTATCAATGGCGATTTTAAGAGCAGTGGAAAACAGATGGTATCTCATGGAGGTTTCAAGTGAAGCCCAATTCCCAAACTGAAGCTCAAGAAAATTCTTGGCAAATTCGTAGGCAGATTCCTGGTTATTAAAAACCATTTCTCCGTCAAAATTTATCAAACTGCTAATGCAAGTTTCAACTATGGCGGGGTTCAAACGATATTTAAACTCCCTTAAGGCGTAATCCACCCTGTCGGCACAGAGGTCCGGCACTTTGCTGTCGAGAAGCGAAAACCTCTCCAAATCGGATATCTCCCCCGGGATGAAGCCGTGCTTATCCAAAATCTTCGAAATCTCGGTGTTTTCGATGAATTTCCCGTGAAAAATTTCGTGATAATCTTCATTGCCCTCCCGAGCCCGACCGAATATCCAATCTCCGACATGCGAAAATGCGAGCACCGAAACATCGTGCAACAATCCCGCGACCTGCTCTTTCAAATCGGCCCCCAGCTTTTTCAACAAAAGCATCACCCCAATACTATGCTCGTATCGATAAAAATTCTTGAAATGATAATACTTGTCCGGAACGCCGAATTGGGAAATTCTTTTGAGCCGCAGCATCGAAGGCGCTCCCAAAAGCTCCAGCAACACCGGCTCGTTGACTTCCATTCTCCCATAAACCCTATCTTCAATAATCATTATGCGAGTGAAGTCAAAACTTCGGCTCCTTTTTCAGTTATGGCGACAGTGTGCTCAAAATGAGCGCTTAAACTGCCGTCCTCCGTTACGAGACTGCCGCCTTTCCGTTCTACGACACGCGAAGAACTAATACTCACCATCGGCTCGATTGCGAGCACCATCCCCTCCTTTAACTCGATTCCCTCCCCGCGATTGCCGAAGTTATAAATCGAGGGGTCTTCGTGAAGCTCAAAACCAACCCCGTGGCCGGTAAGATTCTTGATGATTTTGAAACCGGTCGGATTAATTACACTTTCGACCGCCGCCCCGATGTCGCCCAGGTGCCCGCCGGACCTCATTACGTTTATGGCCTCATAAAGGGACTTTTCGGTAGCGGCGATAAGCTTCCCCGCTTCGCTCGATACCGGCGGAATAGCGACGGTTAAGGCCGAATCGGTGATGTACCCATCGTAACTTACGCCCGCATCGATTTTTAGCACATCGCCTTTTTTTAAAACATAACCGCCGGGAAGACCATGGACGACTACTTCGTTTACGGAAGCGCAAATTGAGGCCGGGTAAGGAGTTTTCACCCCTTCCGGCTTATATCCCAGGAAGGCGGGTTTGCCGCCCGCCTCTCCGATAAGACGCCGGGCAAGCTCGTCCAAAAAAGAGAGTTTCACGCCCTCCTTGGCTGCCTCTTTTAAAATTTCAAGAACGGAAGCGAGAATTTTTCCGGAAATCTTGAGCTGCTTAATATCATTTTCATTTTTGAGTCTGAACATGCCGATTCAGTTTTTTAGCCACACCTGATAAGCCGCTACCACGATTCCAATTACCTCTTCAAGATTATTGAGACCGGTATCAACAACCAGGTCAAACTGTTTCTCGTCGGTAATATCCAAATTGTACAGACCCCAAAAGCGCTTACGCTCGCTTCCCACTCTTTCGAGGGTGTTTTTATACACTTCGTCAACCGACGACCCTTCCTGGCTTACTCTTCCTTCTTCCTGCATATGCTTAAAGGCACGTTCAGCCGCAGTTCGGGGATTAAGTTTGAGAAAGACCTTAAACGAATCGGGAATCCAGTGAAACGCCGTGCGTGAGTCAATGACAATGTCGTTTTCTTCCCTCCCTATTTTCCTAAGAAGCGTGTCAACCTCAAAGTCGATTTCTTTTTGCTTTTCCGCGGTAATATTTATCTCTTCGATGGAGATGCCCCTCTCCACCGCCATTTTTCTGAATAAGTCGCCCGAAGAAAAATGCCCATATCCGAGTTTTTCAGCCGTTCCTTTTGCCGTGCTTGATTTCCCGCTGCCGGGATATCCAGTAACGGTAATTATGTGCTTTTTCATCAGATATTTAATTTCTCGATAATTTCCCGGTGAACTTCCTCAATTGATGGCCTACCATCAATACGGATCACCTTGCCCTCTTTTTCCAACTCTTCTACCAGAGGCATCAACTCCGAGTTAGACCAAGCTAATCTTTCTTTCACCGCCTCCGGATAATCATCTTGTCGCTGGACTAACTCCCCGCCACACATCGAACACTTTTGAACCGTGCCGGCAATATAATTTCTCCCGCATTTTTCACAAACCCGGCGGGAGCTCAAACGCTTAATAGATTCTTCTTCCGGAATGTCCACATAGATAACCTTGAAATCGCCCCTTCCGAGTTCGGGCCAAAACTTCTTCATTGTTTCGTACTGCTCTAAGGAACGGGGGTAACTCTCAAGAATTACGCCCTGATCCGACGGCAACGCAACGAGTTTTGCCCGAATCACTTCGGCAATTTCTTCCGGTTCCACCATAAACCCTTTGTCTATTCTCGCTTTAACCCGCCGCCCGAGTTCGGTATCGGTCTTGGCAATTTCGCGCAGACTACCGCCAGCCTCAATTACCACGAAGTTCAGCTTTTCCGCCAAGAGCTCGGCTTGCGTTCCCTTACCCGAACCCTGCGGACCGAGGACAACTAAGTTTTTCATTTTACTATTATCCCCCTTACTCCCTTGTTATTCAAATTGACGTCCAATCCTTAAAGAATTCCTTCGTATTCCCGAACCAGAAGCTGAGATTCCACTTGCCGCATTACTTCCAGGGCGACGGAGACGACGATGAGAAGCGCCGTACCGCCGATAGACAATGCCTGAATACCCGTTACAATCTGGGTAACATTCGGCAGAATGGCGATTAGCCCCAAAAAAAGCGCGCCGAAAAGAGTGGTGCGTTTCACAACGTTTGAAATCGCCGCCGAAGTCGCCTCGCCCGGCCGGATGCCGGGGATGAAGCCGCCGGCCCGCTGGAGATTTTTCGCGATTTCTTTCGGGTCAAAGGTGATTGCCGTGTAAAAGTAAGTGAAGACGAATACCAGAATGAAGTAGAGGGCACTGTAGAAAAAGATATTGTTGAATATGCCGGTCACAATGCTGTTTAACTTCAGGGAAAGCTCCGGCGAGAAAATAGAGGCGGCTTGAGCGATGAACTGCGGGAAAAGCAGGATGGAAATCGCGAAAATTATGGGAATAACGCCGGCCTGGTTGACTTTCAAGGGCAGATAGCTCGAGACGCCGCCGTAGAGCTTATTGCCGCGAACCTGTTTGGCATAAGCAATGGGAATCTTCCTTTCGCCTTCGTTTACGAAGACAACGCCGGCAATAACGACGATGGAAAGGACTATGAAAGCGACATAAGTCGGCAGGACGGAAGCGGTGTAAGTGAGAAAGCTTGAAGAAACCATCTGCGGCAGGGAAGAAACAATGCCGGCGAAAATGATGAGCGAGATGCCGTTTCCGATTTTATATTCGGAAATGAGTTCGCCGATCCACATCAAGAACACGCTCCCGGCGGTAATGACAGCCACGTTAGCCAGAATTCCCGCGAAAGAAGGGCGGAAAAGAACCCCTTGGGAAATCAAAAGGTTCAGGAAACCGTAGGACTGAACGGCGGCGAGCGGAATGGTGAGCCACCGCGAATAACGGTTGAATTTGGCTCTGCCCTCGGCTCCTTCCTCGTAATAGGCTTTTTTGAGGTTCGGGAAAATGATGGTCAAAAGCTGCATGATGATGACGGCCGTGATGTAAGGGCCGACGCCGAGCATCATCACCGAAAGGTTGGCTAGTCCCCCGCCCGAGAAAATGTTCAAAAAGCCGAAAAGCTGGTTCGAAGAAAAAAATTCATTCAGCCGCACCGCGTCGATGCCGGGAATCGGGATAGCCGCAAAAAGCCGGAAAACGACAAGCAGAAAAGTGACCATGAGGATTTTTTTCCTAAGGTCGGGGATTTTGAAGATTTGGAGAATCTGCTTCATTGGTTCTATTTTATCGTACCGCCGGCTTTCAGTATCTTTTCCTTCGCTTTTTTCGAAACGGCGAGCCCTTCAATCGCAAGCGAAGTTTTCAGTTCGCCGCCACCCAAAACCTTGACCGGCTGATTGATTCTTTTTATCAATTTTTTCTCAAGAAGAATTTTTTTGTCCAAAATTCCGTCTTTGGCGATTTTTCCCAGATCGCCGACGTTCAATACGAACGATTTCGGTCCGACCGGTTTGTTTTTTACGCCGCGGAGCTTGGGGATTCTCATAAGAAGGTCGCGGATAGCCGGCCGGATGCGATGACCGGCCCTTGACCGCTGGCCTTTTTGACCCCGGCCGGAATAAGTGCCGCGCTTGCCGCCCCGGCCAACTCTTTTTCTCTTTTTCTTATTTGAATTTTTAAGATTGTGGAGCTGCATTT
>CAZGRD010000005.1:0-23227 GCA_964528065.1 uncultured Candidatus Saccharibacteria bacterium | reverse complement strand
AATTTCTTCAAAGCCGTAATGGCGGCCTTGGCATTGTTTACCTTATTGGTGGTACTGCCCAGAATTTTTGCCGACACGTCCTTTACGCCCACGAGTTCGAGAACGCTCCGGACCGGACCGCCGGCAATAAGACCGTGGCTGGGGCGGGCCGGCTTCAGGCGAACCCGGGCCGCGCCGTACTTGCCGCCCACATCGAAAAGAAGGGTCCGGTTGTCCTTTAAAGTCACGAAAATCATCTTTTTTCTCGCCTGAACTATCGCTTTTTGAACAGCCTGAGCGACGTCGAGGCCTTTGGCGACTCCGAAGCCAACCCGTCCTTTCAAATCACCGATAACCACCGCCGCCCGGAAGCTGAAACGCTTGCCGCCGGCCATAACTCTGGTCACCCGCCTTACTTCGATGGTTTTCTCCTGAAATTCTTTTTTCTCGGTTCTTTTTCCTCTGAACATATTTTTATACTTTCAATCCCTTGCTTTTCGCCCCTTCGTGGACCTGCTTTATCCGACCGTGATAGCGATATGAACCTCTGTCAAAAACAGCCTTGTCGATACCGAGCTTTTTGGCTTTTTCGGCAATGGCTTCGCCGATTTTTTTGGCGATTTCGATTTTTTTCTCCTTGCCTTTCATTTTGTCGGACGAAACGGAGGCGAGGGTCTTGGCGGATACATCATCGATGAGCTGGACGTAAATATTGCTGTGACTCCGAAAAACGCTCATCCGCGGCACCTGGGACGTGCCTTTCACTTTTGCTCTTACTCTTTTCGCTCTCCTTTCCCTTTTATTGTTCAATAATTTTCTTCTTTTCATGTTCTTAGAATTTCAGTTTAAGCGCCACCGGAAGCGGCAACCGCTTTCTTACCGGCTTTTCTCCTTATTATTTCGTCGGAGTAACGAAATCCCCTGCCTTTATAGGGTTCGGCTTTTTCAATCCCCCGGATTTCGGCCGCCACCTGGCCGACCAGTTCCCTGTCGATTCCTTTTATTTTCAAAGTCGTGTTCTTTTCGACTTCGAAAAAAATTCCCGGTTTCGCTTCGTATTTTACCGGATGGGAAAACCCCAGCGTCATCTCCAGGCCTTCGCCGACTTTCGTGATGCGGTAACCCACTCCTTCAAGAAGGAGAGTTTTTTCGAATCCTTTGGTGACGCCCAAAACGGCGTTTGCCGCGTGGGCTCTCAAGGTTCCCCAGTTGCTCCGGGCTTGCTTATGACTCGCCTCGGCGGCGAAGCTCAATTCTCTTTTTACCTCGTCGAACTCCGGCCGGATGTGAGGAAGACGGCGGACTTGAAGCTCTCCCTTCGGTCCTTTCATCGAAACCTTTTCTTCGTCAATCGCAACAGTCACGCCTTCCGGTATCTTAATCAATTGTTTGCCTATCTTCGACATATTCTTTGTTTCTTACCAGACTTCCGCAAGCATTTCCCCGCCGACTTTTTCGCGCCTTGCCGCTTCGCCGCTCAAAATTCCTTTCGAGGTGGAAACGATAAGAATGCCTCTTCCGCCTTTGACTCTCCTAAAATCGCCGTAGCCGGCATAACGCCTGAGAGAAGGGCGGCTTATAAGCTTCACGCCCTGAATCGGACGCTCCGGATTCAAGTTTATTTCCACAACCTTTTTGACGCCGCGCCCCTTCACTTCCGATTTCTTGAGAAAACCGGAAGACTCCAGGACGTTCAAAACCGCCTGGTCTCCTTTGGTATGAGAAACCTTCAGCGTCTTTTTGCCTGCGTTTTGGGCGTTTTTGATTTTTATCAGTAAGTCGATGTACATGCCAATGTGATTAAAAAGGGTTTGGTAGTGAAAAATATTACAATAGAATTCTAGATTTTTCAACCAAACCTTTACCAGCTTGATTTTTTGACACCCGGCAGTTCGCCCCGAGTCGCAAACTCTCTGAAGCAAATCCGGCACATATTGAAATCACGGATATAGCCGCGCCTCCGGCCGCAGCGAAAACAGCGCCGCACGATACGGGTGCTGAACTTGGGTTTTTTATTTGCTCGCGCTATTACCGATTTCTTTGCCATGTTATTTTTTCAATGGTACTCCTATTGACCTGTAAAATTCAATTGCGTCGTTCCTGTTCTTCGCGAAAACAACCATCGTAACCTGAAGGCCGAAATTCACTCTCGATTTCTCCGCCGATATTTCCGGGAAAACAAACTGTTCCCGAAAACCGACGTTCAGGTTGCCTCTTTCATCGATGTTCTTCGGGTCTATTCCCCGAAAGTCCTTGACCCGCGGTATAACCAAATTGACGAGCCTCTTCAGGAAATCAGCCATCATTTTCCCGCGGAGCGTAACCTGAAGACCGATAATGTCGCCGGTTCTTGTCTTGAAACCGGCAATGGATTTTTTCGCCTGGCGCCTCGCCGGTTTTTGGCCGGTTATTACGGCGAGTTCGCCTTCCACGGCCGGCAAAACCTTGTCTTCAAAACTCGGCTGGTTGCGGAGCTTGCCCAAGCCGACGCTTACGACAATTTTTTCCAATTTTCCCGTAATCTTACTCATAAATATTTATTTTAAACTTCGCTCTTGCACTTCTTGCAGTATCTTATTTTTTTTCCGCTTTCGGAACGGAAACCCGGCCGGGACGGCTTACCGCATTTCGGACAGACGAGAACCGCGTTTGAGACGTCAATCGGCCTTACCACCGAAACTATCTCGCCTTTCTCGCCCTGTTTTTTCGGCCGGCTGTGTTTTTTGTAAATATTTACCCCTTCAACGGTAACTTTCCCGATTTGCGGATAAACTTTAATAACCTTGCCGCTCTTGCCGCGGTCCTTACCGGCTAAAATTCTCACGTTGTCGCCTTTTTTGATTTTCATGATTAAACCAATTCTTCGGCAAGGGAAGCGATTGTATCGTAGCCCTTTTCCTTTATTTCCCGCGGGATGGGACCGAAAACTCTCGTCGCCTTGGGTTCTTTCTTGTCGACGATGACGACGGCATTGTCGTCGAACCTGACATAAGAGCCGTCGGACCGGCGAATCGGCGCGTGGGTGCGGACCACAACCGCTCTTATAATGTCTTTTTTCTTGATGGTCGACTTTCGCGGTTCGGCAACCTGAACCGAAGCAATTATAATATCACCTACTCCGGCGTAGCGTCGCCTGCTCCCGCCCAAAACCCTGAAACAACGGACCGTTTTCGCTCCGCTGTTGTCGGCGACTTTCAATATTGACCTTTCTTGAATCATATTTTTTCAACTATTACCCATCTTTTATCCCTGGAAAGCGGCCGCGATTCCTGAATGACGACTTTATCGCCGGTTTTGTATTCGTTTTTCTCGTCGTGGGCCTTATATCTTTCCGTCACCTTGTAATACTTGCCGTAGCGCTTGTGTTTTTTCAGGCGCTCTACCGCCACCACTCTCGTTTTCGACATTTTGTCCGACACAACCGTGCCTTGTAATTTTCTCATACTTTTATTTCTTCTCTCAGGTTTTTAATGGTAAGGAGCTGAGCGACGCTTTTTTTCAGCTCTTTCATTTCGTGGATGTTTTTAACCTTCCCCAGCGCCAAATCCGCCCTGAGGTTCAAAAGCCGCTCCTGGCATTCGCGAAGCTCTTTGTCTATCTCAACCATGGTCTTATTTTTTAAATTTTCCAGTTCTTTCTTTTTCATCCCGTTATTTTAAAATTATTTTTGTCTTAATCGGCAATTTGTGGCCGGCGGTGCGAAGAGCCGCTATGGCGACGTCTTCGGAAACACCGTCGACTTCAAAGAGAATCCGACCGGGTAAAATCTTGGCCACGTAACGGTCAACGTCGCCTTTGCCGCCGCCCAAGGTAACTTCCGGCGGAAGCTTAGTCACGGGTTTGTCGGGAAAAATACGGATCCAAACCCGGCCTTCCCTTTTCAGGGAATGGGTTATGGCTTTGCGAGCCGCTTCAATCTGGCGGCCGTCAATCCAAGCCGATGAAGCGGCTTGAATGCCGAAATGGCCGAAAGCCAGATGAAGACCTCTCGTTTCCTTTTGACGTTTCCGGGAACGTCCCTTTTGCATTTTTCTGTATTTTTGTTTTTTGGGCTGCAGCATATTCTAATTGGACCTATTGGAATTATCGGACTTATCGGCCATAAAAATCTCGCCTTTGTAAAGCCATACTTTTATACCAATTGTTCCGTAAGTGGTAAAGGCAACCGCTTCGCCGTAATCGATGTTCGCCCGGAGGGTTTGAAGCGGCATCTGGCCGAAGTGAAGCGAATCCCGACGGGCGATTTCCGCGCCGTTCAAACGGCCGGCCATTTTGATTTTCGCGCCCTTCACGCTCCGGTTTTGTTTCATTACTTCAAGATGGCGTTTCATCACGGTCCGGAAAGGAAACCTTTTCTCTATGTCAAAAGCCATCTGCTGGGCGAGGACGGAAGCGGAAAGCTCCATTCTCTTTATTTCTTCAACGTTCAAATTCAAAACCGGATTACCTTTAAACTTATTTTTCAGCCGGAGAGCTTTCATCGAACTCAAGAGTCCGTCTTTCAGTTCTTCTATCCCCTTGCCGCCCCGGCCGATAATGAGTCCCGGACGGGCCGAACGAATGGTCACTTTAATGACTTCACCCGTTCTCTCGATTTCGATCGCATCGATGCCGGAAGTAAGAATTTTTTCTTTGATTAATTCCCTTATAAGATAGTCTTCCTGAACGAAAAACCTCAGGGAACGCTTAAAGAACCACTGGCTTTGCCAGGGCTTCGTTATTCCCAAGCGAAATGAATTTGGTTGTATTTTCTGTGCCATACTTTTGGATGTTTAAATATTCAAAGTCAAAAGTTAAACGAACTTCCGCCTGAAAGTCCGGCGGAAAAAGCCGGGACCTTTTTCGGTTTTTTTCTCCGGAAGAGGCTTGGCCTTGTCCGGTTCCGTTTTTTCCGCTTCCGGCTTTTTATGCTTGTGCTCTTTTTCCTTTTTCGGCTTGGGAAGCACGGTAAACCTGGACTCCTTTGTTTTTTCCGAAACGCCCAAAACCAGAGTAACGTGGCTTGTCTTCTTTTCTATCAAATTAACCCGGCCGAAAGCCCGCGACATGTAGCGTTTCATAACCGGCCCTTCGTCAACCTTGATTTCCTTGACGTAAAGTTTCGCCTGTTCGATTTTATGATTGGCCTTGGCGTTTGCAACCGCCGAACGGAGAAGCTTCAGGAGCGGAACGCCCGGCCGGCGGCTCTGAAGCAGAAGCTCGGCTTCCGCGTCGTTTGCGCTCAAACCCCTCATGGTATCGGCAACAAGCCGCGTCTTCCGGGGCGCGATGTTCAAATGTTTTAATTTGGCGGTGATTTCGGTCATGGGATTTATTTCTTATTGGCATTGGTACCGGCGCCGGCGTTGGCACCGGCCGTTCCCGTTTCCTTGGTTTTTTGCTCCAGTTCTTTCTGGATCTTTCCGCCGTGCCTCACGAATTTCCTGGTCGGCGAAAACTCGCCGAGCCGGTGCCCGACCATATCTTCGTTCACTCTCACTTCCACGAAATCTTTCCCGTTATGGACGCCGAAAACGAAACCGACCATCTCCGGGGAAATTTCCGAATTCCGCGACCAGGTTTTGACAACCTGACCGTCGCCGGATGAAAGCTTCGAAATCTTTTTCAGCAATTTGGGGTCGACATAAGGACCTTTTTTCAGACTCCTTGTCATGGCTTTATTTTCTGCGTTTTATAATCAGTTTGTTTGACCATTTTTTTCTTTTCCTGGTCTTCCGCCCGCCGGTAATGTTCCCCCATTTGTCTTTGGGCCGTTTCGTACCGCGTTTGGCCCGGCCTTCGCCGCCGCCGTATTTGTGGTCCCGCGGGTTCATTGCCGAAGCGCGAACGGTCGGTCTGATTCCCATTCTTCGGGAACGGCCGGCTTTGCCGATTACGATAAGATTGTGGCCGGGGTTCGAAACCTGTCCGATGGAGGCAAAACATCCCCAAAGCACCTTCCTTATCTCGCCGGAAGGCATTTTAAGATGGGTGTAGCCGTCTTCGTTAGCGAGAATCTCGAGCGACGAGCCGGCCGAACGGGCCAAACTGCCGCCTTTCCCCGGATTCATCTCGACGTTATGAACAAAAGTGCCGACCGGGATTCTCTTTAAGGAAGTTCTCGTTCCCGGCACGAAAGGCGCGTCCTCGGAAGTTAAAACCCGGCCTCCGACTTCAAGTCCTTCCGGCGCGATGATATACCTTCGTTCGCCATCGTTGTAAACGACAAGAGCAATAAAGGCAGTCCGGTAAGGGTCATATTCAAGCGATTCCACCCGGCCGGGAACGCCGATTTTATTCTGCTTGAAATCGATCATCCGGTAAAGGGCTTTCTCGCCGCCGCCCTGGTGGCGCATGGTGATTCTCCCGCTGCTTCCGCGCCCGGCCCTGCTCTTAAGACGAATGAGAAGTTTCTTGAACGGCTCGGTTTTCGAAAGGCCGCTGTAGTCGGTGGTAATCATTCCCCGTCTGCCCGGCGTCGTCGGTTTATGCTTTTTCATAATCATGAATCAAATTTATGCGATTTCCAGTTTTTCACCCGGCTTCAAGGTCACGATGGCCTTTTTTACCGCCGGTTTTCTGCCGAGCGTTCTCATATACCTTTTCATTTTGCCTTTGATGCTTACCATGTTTACGGATTTGATTTTTACGCCGTACTTGCGGCTGATTTCCTTCTTTACCTCGCTTTTATTCGCTTCTTCCTGAACCAAAAAAACGTACTGATTTTTTTTCTGCAAATCGGTAGCTTTCTCGCTGACCCAATTTTTCTTTACCATTTTCATGATATTTCTTTTACGGCTTCTTTCTCGAAAAACACGTTTTTATAGGTGAGGCAGTCGGAAACGGAAAGAGCGTCCGAAAAGACCGCTTTGGTTTTCGGAATGTTTCTCACCGCCCGGAGAAGGCCCTTGTTTTCTTTTTTCGGAACAACGAGCAGACTTGTCCTCGTTTTGAAAAACTTTTTCAAAATGTTCACAAAATTCTTCGTCTTAACTTCCGCTAAATTCAAATCGTCGATTATTTTCACCTCGCCGTCCGAAACTTTTTTCGACAAGGCGGAATAAACCGCCGCCCGCTTCATTTTTTTGTTGATTTTCTTCCCGTAATCTTTTTCCGGTCTCGGACCGTGGGTTACGCCGCCGCCGGCCCATATCGGGGAACGGGTCGAACCGTGTCTTGCTCTCCCTAATCCTTTCTGGGCCCAGGGCTTGCGGCCGCCGCCCCGCACTTCGCTCCGGTCCTTTGTCGAAGCGTACGGTCTCCGCCGGTTGGCGGATTCCGAAACAAAAACCTGATGAACCAAAACCGGATTCCACTTCGCTCCAAAAATCCGGTCGGAGAGCTCAACCGTATCGATTTTTTTGTTTTCTTTATTGTAAACCTCCACTTTCATGTTTTTCTAATTTCTATCATTGTCCCTCTCGCTCCCGGCACAGCGCCTCTTACCATTAAAATTTTTTCTTCCGGTTTCACGGCAGCCACCACCAGGTTTCTTACCGTAACCCGAACGTTGCCCATATGGCCGGCCATCTTGCGGCCCTTGATTACCCGCTGAGGAGCAGTCGCCCCGATTGAGCCCGGGGCCCGAAGCCGGTCCTTCTGACCGTGGCTTTTCGGCCCGCCGTGGAAACCGTAGCGTTTCACCACGCCTTGAAAACCCCTGCCTTTGCTTACGCCCGAGACCCGTAACTTGTCGTCGGGTTTGATTTCTTTCAAAAAGTCGGAATCTTCCTTAAACTTCAAAACCGTGACCGGTACTACCCGTTCATCCTTCCAAATTTGGGTCATTTTAACTTTTTCCGCCAAGACTTTATTGGACATATATATACCAAAACAGCCCGCTTTAGGCGGGTTGTTTTGATTTTAAACCTGAATCAATGCCTAAAGCCACTCAATCTTAACCCATCTTTATTTCCACGTCAACTCCTCCGGGCAAGTTTAAATCGGTTAGCGATTCGACTATTTTTTGGCCGGGATTCAGGATATCAATCAAGCGATTATGTACCTTCATTTCAAACTGCTCCCGGGACTTCTTGTGGACGAAAGTGGAACGATTGACCGTGTAACGCCGCACCCCGGTGGGCAAGGGAATTGGACCAACCACTTCCGCGCCCTGCCGTCGTACGGCCTCGACGATCTGCTTTGCAGAAGAATCGATTAACTTCGCGTCATAAGCCCGGACCCGAAGCCGGAGCTTTTCAGCGACAACCTGTCCTTCTTTCTTTGGCATTATTTCGTTATCTTCGTCACAACGCCGGCACCCACGGTTTTACCTCCTTCCCGGATGGCAAACCGAAGCTTTTCTTCCAAAGCCACGGGTGAAATCAATTTTACGGCAAATTTAACCGTATCTCCCGGCATAACCATCTCGATGCCTTCCGGCAAAAATACTTCGCCGGTCACATCGGTAGTCCTTATATAGAACTGCGGCTTGTAGCCCTTGAAGAACGGAGTGTGCCGGCCGCCTTCCTCTTTGGAAAGAATATAAACTTCGGAATCAAACTCGGTGTGCGGCGTAACGCTTCCGGGCTTCGCAATAACCTGACCGCGCTCAACATCTTCTTTCTTCAGACCCCTTAAAAGAACGCCGATGTTGTCGCCGGCTCTTCCTTCATCAAGAGTCTTTTGGAACATTTCGATGCCGGTTACAACCGTTTTGGCGGTCGGTTTCAGACCAATCACTTCAACCTCTTCGTTCACTTTCACCACACCGCGCTCAACCCGGCCGGTTACGACCGTTCCCCGTCCTTCAATCGAGAAAACGTCTTCGGCAGGCATAAGGAATGGCTTGTCGATTTCCCGAACCGGTTCGGGAATGTATTCGTCCAAAGCTTTCACCAAATCGAGAATCGGCTTGGCGGCTTCGTCGTCCGCGGATTTCACTTCAAGCGCCTTCAAGGCCGAACCGCGAATAATCGGGGTTGTGTCTCCCGGAAACTCGTATTTCTTCAGAAGCTCCCGAATTTCGGACTCGACGAGATCGATGAGTTCGGCATCGTCAACCATATCAACCTTGTTGAGGAATACGACGATGGCCGGCACACCGACCTGCCGGGCGAGAAGAATATGTTCTCTCGTCTGAGGCATCGGACCGTCGGCGGCTGAAACCACAAGAACGGCGCCGTCCATCTGAGCGGCTCCGGTAATCATGTTCTTGATGTAGTCGGCGTGACCAGGCGCATCAATGTGCGCGTAGTGCCTTTTCTCCGATTCGTATTCGCTGTGGTGAAGGGCAATGGTGATTCCCCTCTTTCTTTCTTCCGGAGCGTTATCGATCTGGTCAACCGTCTCCGCTTTCTTGGTAAGGCCCTTTAGGTGGAGAATATGAGTAATAGCCGCCGTAAGGGTGGTCTTGCCGTGGTCAACGTGACCGATTGTGCCCACGTTTAAGTGGGGCTTCGTACGTTCGAATTTTTCTTTTTCTGCCATGTTTTTTAATATTTTTTTCGACCTGTTATTTTTTGCAACGCAAGCCTAATTTTATCCGAAACTTGGAAACTGTCAAGGGACCGAATTATCCCCATTTTATTTCTTTCTACCCTCGATTATCGCCTGAGCAACGCTCTGAGGCACCTCTTCGTAATGGGAAAACTCCATATTGAACGAGCCCCGGCCCTGGGTCATCGAACGAAGTGTCGTCGAGTAACCGAACATTTCCGAAAGCGGCACGAAGGCGTCGATGAGCCGGATGTTTCCCCGTTCGCCCATCGATTTAATCTTACCGCGTTTCGAACTTATGTCCCCGGTCGTCTCTCCCAAAAAGTCCGGCGGCACAATCACCTGAATTTTCATAATCGGCTCGAGTAAAATCGGTTTGGCGCGCCTCGCCGCTTCCTGAAAAGCCATCGCGGCGGCAATTTTGAAAGCGATTTCCGACGAGTCCACTTCGTGGAAAGAGCCGTCGTAAAGAGTGGCCTTAACGTCGGTAACCGGATAACCGGCCACCACGCCTTTCGTTATCGCTTCCCGAACGCCTTTTTCAACGGCCGGAATGAATTCCTGAGGAATGATTCCGCCTTTTATCGCGTCAACAAACTCGAATCCTTTTCCTTTCTCCATCGGTTCGAGTTTCAGCCACACGTGGCCGTACTGGCCGCGGCCGCCGGACTGCCGGATATATTTTCCTTCCGCTTCCGCCGCCGCCTTTATCGTTTCCCGATAAGCCACCTGCGGCCGGCCGACGTTCGCTTCGACATTGAATTCCCGTTTCATCCGGTCGACGATGACTTCCAAGTGAAGTTCGCCCATGCCCGCGATGATCGTCTCACCGGTCTCCGCGTCTCCCCCGACTTTGAAAGTCGGGTCCTCTTCCTGAAGACGGTGAAGAGCAAGACCCATTTTTTCCTGGTCGACTTTGGTTTTCGGCTCAATCCGAACGGAGATGACAGGTTCGGGGAAAATAATTTTCTCGAGGATAATCGGATGATCGGGGTCGGCCAGAGTGTCGCCGGTCGTCGTGTCTTTCAAACCGACGAGTGCCCCAATATCGCCGGCGTAAATCTCTTCGATTTCTTCCCGGTGATTGGCGTGAAGCCGCACCATCCGCCCGATTCTTTCCTGAGAATCTTTGGTGGCGTTTAAAACATAAGTACCGCGTTTCATTGTGCCGGAGTAAACCCGGAAAAAGGTCAGCGCGCCGACGTAAGGGTCGGAAGCAATTTTAAAAGCCAAAGCCGAAAGCGGCTCGTCGTCTTTGGGGCGACGCTCTTCTTCACTGTGATCTTTGACGCTCAAGCCTTTTGTCGGCGGCAGGTCGGCCGGCGAAGGCAGGTAGTCGACAACCGCATCCAAGATGAGCTGAACGCCTTTGTTTTTCAAAGCCGACCCGCAGAAAACCGGCACCAAATTATTATCAATGGTCGCCTTACGGAGAACTTTCTTCAAAATTTCCAAGTCCGGTTCTTTGCCGTCCAGATAAGTCTTCATCGCTTCGTCGTCGTGCTCGACTATTTTTTCTATGAGCTCGTGGCGCATCTTTTCCGCCTCCCCTTTCAGATTTTCGGGAATTTCCCCTTCAACCAGTTTTTCTCCCCGCTCGCCCTCAAAACGAATTGATTTTTTTGTCAGAAGGTCGATTACTCCTTCGAAATCGTCCTCCAGGCCGATCGGAATCTGGAGACGGACGGCATTCGGCGTAAGCCGCTCGATTATCGACTGGAAACTTCCTTCAAAACTCGCCCCCGCCCGGTCGAGCTTGTTTATGAAACAAATGCGGGGCACTTTGTATTCGTCGGCATAATGCCAGTTCGTTTCCGATTGCGGCTCAACGCCCGAGACGCCGTCGAAAACGACGACCGCCCCGTCCAAAACCCGCAGCGAACGCTTTACTTCAACCGTAAAATCGATGTGGCCGGGGGTATCGATCAGGTTTATCCGGTGCTCGAATTTCTTGTCGCCTTTGCGGTAAGTCGGCGTCCAAAAACAGGTGGTAGCGGCCGAAGTGATGGTAATTCCCCGTTCCCGCTCCTGTTCCATCCAGTCCATCACCGTATCGCCGGTGTGAACTTCGCCGATTTTGTGGGAAACGCCGGTGTAAAAAAGAATCCGCTCGCTTACGGTGGTCTTACCGGCATCGATGTGGGCAATAACTCCGATGTCCCGGACTTTTTCTATTGGATACTCTCTAGCCATGCTTTATCTTTTCTTTCTCAGGAAACTGGCGAAAGCGCGGTTCGCTTCGGCCATCCGATGAGTGTCTTGTTTTTTCTTGATCGCTTCGCCTTCATTTTTCGAAGCGGAAGTAAGTTCTTCGGCGAGTTTTTCGGCCATCGGCTTGCCCTTCCTTTTCCGGGCGGCGTTAATGAGCCAATGTGTGGCGAGGAAAAACTGCCGGCTCGGCTCGACTTCCTGGGGAATCTGATAGTTCGCGCCGCCGACCCGACGGGAACGAACCTCAACCAAGGGCGAAGCGTTTTTCATCGCTTCTTCAAAAACCAAAAGGGGGTCTTTCTTCTCTTTGTTTTTTATCGCATCCAAAGCGCCGTAAAAAACTTTTTCGGCGGCGGTTTTCTTGCCGGCTGTCATGAGGTAATTTATAAACCGGCTCGCATCCACCCGGCCGTAAACGTAATCCGTTTTGTGTTCGTGTTTCTTGTAAGAACTTCTTTTACGCATATGTTAACTGAATTCTAGGATTTCGGTTTCTTGGCCTCGGCGGCTTTCGGGCGCTTTGCGCCGTATTTTGACCTCTGTTGTTTCCTGCCCTCGACTCCGGTAGTGTCCAAAACGCCTCTTACGATGTGGTAGCGGACTCCCGGCAAATCTTTGACTCTGCCGCCGCGAAGCAAAACCACCGAGTGCTCCTGAAGACTGTGGCCTTCACCCGGGATATAAGCGGTCACTTCCATACCGTTCGTGAGCCGGACTCTCGCCACTTTCCGGAGAGCCGAGTTCGGCTTCTTCGGCGTGGTCGTAAAAACTTTGAGGCAAACCCCCCGTTTGAAGGGCGAAGGAGAATCGACGGGCCTGTTTTTCAAAAGATTGAAATAAAAACTCAAGGCCGGTGTTTTTGCTTTCCGCACCGGTCTTTTTCTGCCTTTTTTCATTAATTGCCTGATTGTCGGCATAACTTTGAAAGTCGCGATTTAGAATACATTACCTGCGAAAAAAGTCAAAGAGCGAGGCTTCCACCGACGATTATCCAAAAAAGAAAATCGGCAATGGGCGACAAGACGAAGAAAGCGAGAAAAAGAGCGATGAATATTCCCAAAAACCCGAGCTGCATAAAACTACGCGAGACATTGGGGAATAAATCGGCAAAAACTTTCGAGCCGTCGAGCGGCGGAAAGGGTAACAAGTTGAAAATCGCGAGAAATATATTCACGTAAACGATGAGTCCTAAAAACTGCAGGAAAATCGGCGAGGCGACTTCGAAAGAGCCGGATAATCTGATTATGATTCCCAATACGATGGCAATAATGAAATTGGAAAGAGGTCCGGCGATGCCGACCTTGAGCGAACCGTACTTTCTGTCGCGGAGAGCGTAGGGGTTGTAGGGAACGGGTTTCGCCCAACCGATGAAAATCCCGGAAGTAAACATAAGAAGTAAAGGCACGATAACGGTCCCGAGGGGGTCAAGATGAACGAACGGATTCAAAGTAAGCCGTCCGGCGTCTTTTGCGGTTGTGTCGCCCAAGCGATAAGCAACAAGCGCGTGAGCGAATTCGTGAAAAACCGCCGAGAGAACTATGACGACGTATAGAAACAAACCGAATCTGAAATCCATTTTCTAATTCTATGATATAATTACCTTCATGACAAAAGGAGTAGTTTTCACGACTATCGTCCTTATTATTTCTCTCCTGGGATTTTATTTCGTTCTCGGCGAAGTGAGCAAATTAAGAAACGACGTAAAAAACCTGGAACTCGCGCTTGAAATATCGAATAAAGAGGGTGAAGTAATCGGTGAAGCAACTTCAAGCGAACCGACCGGCGAATCGCCCGAACTCTCGGAGAAAAAGGCGTCGGTTATCCCGACGGCAATAATCTTCGACACAATTTCCAGTCCCCTCCTCGAACCGCAGACAAAAATAACGGTAACGGTTGAATCGATATCGAAAACCGAAGACGGCTCCGTAAACGTCAACATCCGCGCTTTCACGAGCGAAGCGGAAACTTACAGCGCTCTCCAGCCGCAGAATTTTTTTGAACTGATTGACCTTGAGGCCGACGGCAAAGTGATGAAACCGCTTGAGTCCGAAGGCGCCTTTTCTTCCATCCCGCCTAAAAGCGCCGCCGCCGGGAAAGTTATTTTCAAAATCGAACCGGGGAAAAACTCCATAATTCTCCAGATAAACTACGAAAACACGATTAAGTACTACGAACTGAACTTTACGAACAAGACATATAAGGAAGCGGTGCTGGGTTAAATTCCTAATTTCCTTTGACTTAATACTGCTTCTTGGTATAGTCTATTGAAACTATGAGACAGTGTGCAAAGTGTCATAAATCATACATTAAAGGCGGAACGCGAAAATTGCTTCGCGGCCATTATAATCCGACCAAAACCGGAAAGAAAAAAGCCAATCTCCAGTGGACGCGTCTTTTAAATTCCGGCCTTGAAGGGGCCCCTTCGAAGGGTAAGCGCGTTCTTGTCTGCGTTCGCTGTTTGAAAGGATTAACCAAAAAAGCGAGTTAAAAATCGCTCTTTTCGGGGTGTAGTATACCGGCAGTACGCATGCATGGGGTGCATGTAGACCGGGTTCAATTCCCGGCACCCCGACTGAACGGAGTGAAGGAGGTACTGAGCGCGAAATCGCGAATGTGCCGACCAAACGGAGTGAAGGAGGTACTGAGCGCGAAATCGCGAATGTGCCGACCAAACGGAGTGAAGGAGGACACGAAAACCGGTTTTCGTGTTGGGAAATTTAATATTAGTGGGCAAGCAAAGAGGAGAAAATAAAATCTAGTATAATTCTCTGTTTCACTTTCTCCCATATGGGAGAAAGTGAAACGGCGCACAAAATAAGGTTTTTATTTGTGGGCGCTGAGAAGAAAGATTCGAGCGGCGTTCAGTAATTGCGACAAGCATTACTTCGATTCCTTTTCGATTCTTTCCCTGGCAACCCTTAAAGCGACTGCTCGGGGGTTTTCGTTGTTTTTTAAACTGATTCCGATAACTTCCGTTGCGGCTGCCGTGACTTTTTCTTTCACCATCTCGAACATCTTTTCCGAATCGTAACCCATGTGCTCGGCGTAAGAAGATATCACTCCGCCGCCGTTTGCGATAAAGTCGGGAACTATAAGGATTCCTTTTTTCCAAAGCTCTTCTTCGATGTTTTCCCGCATCGGAATATTCGCTCCTTCAACCACGATTTTTGCCTTTATCGTGTTTTTATTTCCGTCATTTACGACGTCGGTAATCGAGGCCGGAATAAGAACGTCCGCATTTATGCCGAAAACTTCGTCGTGGGAAATCTTCTTCCCCTGCCTTGAGTCGCCGACCGATTTCCCGCCTTTTTTCAGCTCCAAAAGCTCGTCTCCGTCCAGACCGTTCTCGTTCCAGACGCCGCCCCGGCTGTCGGCAACGGCAATAATTTTCGCACCCATCTCTTTTAGAAACTTGAAAGCAAATGTACCGACGTTGCCGAAACCTTCTATGGCAACGGTCGTCTTTTTGATATCCATTCCCTTCAGTTCAACCGCAACCCGAGCGGCGTTGGCCACGCCAAAACCGGTGCTCCCCAACTCATGAGGCAAACCACCGAGAGCCGCGGGCTTACCGGTTGCGGATTTCGGATTGCCGGTCGCTTCAACGAACCACTGCATTTCTTTTTCACCGCTCGAGACATCGGGTCCGGCGATATAATACTTCGGCATAAAATGCGCGATGCGGCGGGCAAAACTCTGAATAAATTCTTTTTTCAACTCCGGCGAACCTCCGGACCAGACGATTCCGGCCTTCGCTCCGCCGAAAGGCAAACCGCAAACGGCGTTTTTCCAGGTCATTGCCCGAGCAAGCCGGGAAATTTCCTCCACGGTAACCGTGGGCGTCATTCTCATTCCGCCCTTCCCCGGTCCCAGGACGGTGTTGTCGACAACTAAAAAACCTTCCATGCCGAGTTTGGAATCATAAACCGTAAGAACGTATTCCGGACCGAATTTGTCTTTTGCTATTTCTGGCATTACCGGTTGATTATAACCGAAACCCATGATATAATAAACTTATGGGATTTGAAACAATACCAACACCGGGTGGTGAATCGGAACGCATCGAATACATCGGCAAAGACGGCAAAAGATATAAAATGACTGCGGAAGAATTTGCCGCCCATACTGAAGCAGAAGCAAGAAGAAAAGAACTCGAAAGGAAAAGAAAGCAAGATGAAGGCCTTAAGGGTTTAATTGAGTCACTAAAAAGGGGTGAAACGCCCAAGAAACCCGAAGGAGAAGAAAAACAAGCAGAAGCCGCCTAAGAGCGAATTTTCGCTTTTTCCATTTCCACGACCTTCTCGTCAATCCGCTCAAAGAGCGGTTTTATTGTTTTAATGTTTACTCTCTTCAGAAGTTCTTTCAGCAACTTACCCTCGTCGCCGCTCCACTCGTCGATACCGACGCCCAAAATCTTCCCCAGTTTTTCATAAGCGACCGGTAGGAGCGGCTTAATAAGAAGGAAAAGGCCGAGAGTTACGTAAAGAGCGCTTGTCACTACTTTCTTGAACTTTTCGGGGTCTTTCTCTTTTAGAAACCATGGCTCTTCTTTACTCAAATATTTATTGCCGAAATCCGAGAGTTCCAAAACGGAGAGAGCGTGTTTCTTGAACTCGTAATTTTCCAGGTTTTCCCTTCCTTGATTTACCAGTTTCAAAACGGCGGATTCGACTTTCCTATCAACCTCCGAACTACCGAAATGAAGGCCTTCGGCGAGCGTCAAGGTCCGATTTATGAAATTACCGAAATTGCCGATGAATAAATTGTTGTTTTTGTCCACAAAATCGCTCCAACTGAAGTTGGCATCGGCCGATTCGGGGCTTATAAGCGCGAGATAAAAGCGGAGAGCATCGAGGCCGTAGGTATCGGCAACGTATCCGGGGTCAAGCGTTACCCCCCGGGATTTGGAGAACTTTTTCCCCTCGATATTTAAGAATTGGCTTATCACCGGGTAGTCGGGCAAATGGATTTTCTCGTCGTAACCGTAGAGCTCCCCCGGCCAAAAAAGAGTGTGGAATATCAGATTATCCTTGCCCATGAAATAGGCGTGTTCGGCGCTTTTGCCATACCACCAGTCCTTCCAATTTTTTCCGTTTTTTTCGGCCCACTCGATTGAAGCGGAAAGATATCCGATTACCGCCTCGAACCAAACATAAATTCTCTTGTTCTCCGCGCCTTCAATCCGCAGTTTTTCGGGAATCTTGTCCGTCGGGATTTCTATTCCCCAATCCAAGTCTCTCGTAATCGCTCTCGGTTTCAATCCTTTTTTCAGCCAGCCTTCCGTTTCTTTCAAAACCCAGGGGCGCCATTTTTTGCCGGAACTTTTTACGTACTTCTCAAGAATTTTTTGAAACTTCGGCCAATCCAGAAAGTAATGCTCTGTTTGTTTTATTTCCACCGGCCCGCCGCTCAGTTTGCTTTTGGGATTTACGAGTTCGCCAACCGAAAAAACCGCGCCGCAGTCGTCGCACTGGTCGGAACGCGCTTCTCCGTAGCCGCAACGCGGGCACTTTCCTTCCACATACCTGTCCGGCAAAAATCTTTTGTCTTTCTCCGAATAATACTGGTCGGTCTTGTCCTTAAAAACGTATCCTTTCTCCGATAACTTCACGAAAAAGTCCCGGACGACTTTTTTATGATTGTCGGTCGCCGTTTTCGTGTAAATTCCGTTTTCGGAAAAGCTGATGCCCAACTTTTCGAAAAGTTTCACGATTTGCGGGTGGTATTTATCCACCACCTCCTGCGGGGAAATGCCGAGTTTTTCCGCCTCAATCGTAATCGGCGTACCGAAACAATCGGAACCGGATACCATCAGAACTTCGTTTCCGCGAAAACGGTGAAAGCGGGCAAAAACGTCAGCCGGCAAAAGATAGCCGGCCAAGTGCCCCACGTGAATGTCGCCGCTTGCGTACGGCCAAGCCACCGCAATGAGAATCTTTTTCGACATTTAAGAACATAATAACACAAAACAAAAATCCCGCTCTATTGATTCCCGGCTATATATTAGGTGGGTTTCCTCAACCTCGCCGTCACGACGGCGGATGATATTGGACTCCCTGAAAAAAATCATTTGATCCGGAATCTAAAGAACGGGATATAATTATTATATCACGAACGGCCGCCCCTCAAAATCCCGTCCACTTCGGCTATTTCGTCCAAAATGCCGGGTATGATTTCGTACCCCTTCCCTTCCTCGGGCGTAATCCAGGCGGAATCGATTATATCCTTGCCGAGCTTAACTTCGCCCGATTTGTAGCGGCAAAAATACGACAAAACCAAGACCGGAATATTATCCGGCCGGATAAAGGTCATATCGGTAAGGTAAGTGATGCCTTCCACCTCAAGACCGGCCTCTTCCATTACTTCCTTTTCCAGGGTCCGGTTTACAACGTTATACCAAGCGTCGGTATCGAGGGTACGCGGCAAATTTTCGTATTCATGGCGGACTAGTTTCCCGCCGGGTACGGTCCAGAGACCGGGATAGGCCACTTCCCGCAAAGAACGCCTTAAAATCAGGTATTTACCGGCTTTTTCGATGATGCCGGTTACGACGACAATATGGAGGCGGGGGTCGGTTTTATCCACAGTTTTGGCGTTGACTGGAGTTTGAAATTTAACGTCTTCGACGATTACAAATTCAAAACTTTGGCGACCTGTCTTAAAAGCGCAACGACAACCGGCGCTGAAAAAAGGCTGTAGGACGGAATGCCATCGTCGTCTTTTACAACCCACGGCTTCTCGATAACTTTAATTTCCCCGTTTCCACCGCGTTCATAATGATAGGCGGGGGTTATTTCGTAATCGTCCACGTAATCGGCGGCTTTGTCGGCCGGAATGGAGTTTTTCAGGTAAACCTGGGGTATGCCGCGCACGTCCAAAAGGTGTCTGAAAATTTCCTTGTCCGTCTCCAGCCGCTCGCGGATTGGCTCTATGCCCAAGGCGTCGCCTTCTTTGGCAACCATTCTCGCCTTTCCGCAGTCGGGATTGTCGCACATCAAATAAAATTCCTTTTTGTCTTCGTCGTAGCCGACGAACTTGGTCGCCAGCAATCTCGTATTCCTCGGAACTTTGCAACGGGGGCAGACAACCCGGTATTTGATTCTTTCGTCGACGATATTTTCCGGCACGTCGATGAAAACCAAAAAATCCGGGTCATCGCGGTAACCAACGAGCTCCCGGAGGAATAAGGAATAATTTATCTGGTCTTTGGCTCTCGGGAAACCGTCGATAAAAATTGCTTTTCTCGTGTACTGACTTATTTCGAACTTAATAAGGGTGACGACGAGTTCCGAAGTTACGAGGTTTGTCGTACTCCTTCCTAAAATCGCTTTTTCCAATTCCTCGACGGAATTAACGCCGCGATAGTTTTTGTGCAAAAATTCCAAAACTTCCTCCCGTCTCTTACCGCCTTCTTCCAAACGGACGTGAACGTCCCGCACCAAATCGCCCACCGATAAGTGCCTGACTTTATCGCCGCCAATCGCTTCCATAAAAAGTTTCGAATAAGTGCCCTTGCCGGAATTTTTAATGCCGACAAGGTAAGCGATGAACGTCTTGCCGCTCTCGAGATAATCGCGTATTTTTTTTATTTCCTCGCCGGCTTTCGCTTCGAAATATTCTTTCCTTTCGCCGACGTCGCCCAAATCGAATTTCCGGTTCAGGCCTTCTATTTTTGTTTTGGAAACGGGGAATTTCAGGTCTTTCATTTGTCTTTCTTTTTCTTGATTTCCAAGCTTAACTCGTTAAGCTGCCCCTTGTCCACCTCCGAAGGCGCATTCATCATAAGGTCGCGCCCGTCACCGGTTTTAGGAAATGCGATTACTTCCCTGATATTCGGCTCGTTCTCCAAAATCATTATCAGCCGGTCAAGGCCCGGGGCGATGCCGCCGTGGGGCGGCACGCCGTACTTAAAGGCTTCCAGCATGTGCCCAAAATTTTCCCGAACTTTTTCCGGTTCGTTTCCGAGCGCCTCAAAAACCGCCTGGAGAAGCTCGGGATCATGGATACGAATAGAACCGCCGCCGACTTCATATCCGTTCAAAACTAGGTCGTATTGGTGCGCTAGAATCCCCAACGGGTTTTCCTTGAACATTTTTCTCAACTCTTCCGCGTTCCTGACCCGGGGTTGGGTAAATGGGTGATGAACCGCGCCGAAAGTTCCATCGTCCTTCTTTTCGAACATCGGGAAACCAACCACGAAAACAAAAGCAAGTTCGTCCGGATTATTTTTGTCCTTTCGCGTGTCCGGCCTGTCGGAATTGTATTTATCCATCGCGTCCTTGTAGGTAATCCGCGGAAAGGGTTTTTTCGCTATGGTTTTCTCCGGATACAATTTTTCCACCAAGGAAGTGAAAAGTTTCTCGGTCAGATTCAAAACTTCTTCTTCATTCGTGAAACTCATCTCCAAATCGAGCTGGGTAAATTCGGGCTGGCGATCGCCTCTCGTATCCTCGTCCCGGAAACACCTCGCAATCTGGAAATAACGCTCGAGACCGGCAACCATCAAGAGCTGTTTATACTGCTGAGGCGATTGCGGCAGAGCATAAAAGTTTCCCGGTGTCATTCGCGAAGGCACAAGGTAATCTCTTGCTCCTTCCGGTGTGGATTTCCCCAAAATCGGCGTTTCAACTTCTGTGAAATCTTTCTCGGTGAGCCACTCACGGATAAAGTTAATGACCCGGGCCCGGTTTTTGAGATTTTTCCGAAGCCGCTCCCGGCGCAAATCCAGATAGCGGTATTTCATCCGCGTTTCTTCGCCGACGTCGTAACCGTCGCCGTCCGAAGCAACGGGCGGCGTTTCCGCTTCGTTTATTATTTCGAGTTCCTGCACCGAAACCTCGTAACTGCCACTCGGTATCTTCGGATTATCCATTCCCTTCGGCCGCTTCCCCACCTCGCCAACGATTCTCACGACGTACGCGGTTCGCAAACTTTCCGCCGTCCGGTGCGAGTCGGGATTCTTTTTCGGATTGAAAACCATCTGAGCGACGCCGCTCCGGTCGCGCAAATCGATGAAAATAAGGCCGCCATGGTCGCGCCGGCCGTCCACCCAACCCTTCAGTTCGATTTTCTCCCCTTCAAAATCGCCTATATCCCGACAAAGCGTTCTTTCCATAATGTATTTAACTTACCACAAATCCTTGAAAATCTTAATATCTTCCCCATCAATCGTAAACTTCAGGGTTCCGTCGACATCGGTTCGGAAAATCTGCGCCCCCGCGCTTCTCAAAGCTTCCAACGCCTCGTAGGTGGGGTGGCCATAGCTGTTCCGGCCGACTTCTACGACCGCCGCTTCCGGCTTCACGGCTTTAAGGAATTCGGCCGAAGAAGAAAACTTCGAGCCGTGATGGGCCACTTTCAATATATCCAAATCCCCGCTCCGGAGATTTTCAAGAACCGCCGCGCTCGCATCCCCGGTAAAAAGCGTCTTCGAGTTTCCGCTTACGAGTTCCAAAACCAAAGAGGTATCGTTCAAGTCTTTCGCTTTAAGAAGCTCATCGTCGGGTGAAATCACGATAATTTCACTCCCGCCCGCTTTTATTTTGTCCCCCGCTCCCAAAATAACTTCCGGAATGCCGTTTTCGCGGAGAGTTTCTTTGAGTTCGGCAAAAGCGTCCGAATCGGTCTCCGCTCCGTTCCAGATGAAAACGCCGACTTTGTAGCGCTTCAGGACTTCGACAAGTCCGCCGAAATGGTCAAGCTGGGGATGGGAAAGAATCACCAGGTCAATGTAGCGATCGCCTCGTTCGAGAGCCCGAGCCAGCTCGTTCAACGCCCTGCCGTTCGGCGGCCCGCCGTCTATTAAAATATCCGTTCCGCCCGGCAGTTTTACGAACTCGCTGTCTCCCTGGCCGACATCCAGAAAATATATTTCCAAGTCCCCGCTTGCCGGCGTGAAAACCTGCCACAGGACCGAAAAACAGAAAACCGCCGAAACCGCGCCGATAACGATAATTTTATTTTTATGCCCTGACATGTCTTTTTGCGTAATAAATGAATCCGACAAGAACGGCGTAATAGACGAGGAATGCCGCGATGCCGGCCTCCGAACTGAAAGAAAAATCCGCTTTTGCGAAAACTTCGATGACGAAAATCTCGAACTTGAGAAAAATTTGCAAAAACCCGGCCAAAATAAGCGACAAGTGATAAGAAACGAAAGAAAGAGCCGCCATCACGAATCCGAAGCCCATCGTCACCGGGATGAATTCCAAAATAACGACGTTCGCGAGAAAAGAAATCGGGGAGAAACTGCCGAAGTTCGAAACGAGAAGCGGCACGACCATAAGCTGTGCCGAAGCGGTTGTAAAGAGATTCTCCCGCCAGGACAAAAACCCTTTTTCTTCGGTAATCCGGAAAAATTTCATAATCGCGGGGCGCAGGTAAATTATTCCCAAAAGAGCGAGAAAGGAAAGCTGGAACCCGACGTCGAAGGCGAGTACTTTCGGGTTGTGGAGCACCATCGCGAGACCGGCTAGGATTATCGCGTTCCGGAAATCGAAAAACCGGCCGATTTCGCCCGCGAGCATCACCAAAATTCCCATAATCGCCGCCCGCACGACCGAAGCCTCGGCACCGGTCATGAGAACGAAACCTAAAATCACGAAAACGGTCACGAAAAAAGAGAGGCGACGCCTTATCAAGAACCACCCAAAAAGACCCATCAACGTATCGGCTATTATGGTGATGTTATAGCCGGATAAAGCAACAAGGTGGGTGGTGCCGCTCTTCGACATCGCTTCCTTAAAATCATCCGAGAATTCTCCCCGCTCGCCCAAAGTAAGACCGGCAAGAAGAGCCGATTCTTTCGGCGGCAGGACTTTCTGGAAGGATTCGCTGATTCGGTTCTTGAAAGCAAAAAGGGATTTTTTGATTTTACCCCAAAGGGGCTCTTTCGGGGTTTCCAAAGACGAACCGATTTTTTCGGCCTCGGCAAAAGAAACGACGCCGCTTATTCTCTCCTTGGCGAGATACCGGCCGTAACTTTCGGAAAAAGGAAGTTCTATTTTCCCGCCGATTTTGAGTTCGTCGCCGTAGCCAAACTCCGGATAGCGGTCGGTTTTCACGAGAACGTTGCCCCGAAGAGGTTTGTTGAGCTCCAGCTTGAATTCCTGCGAGGAACTTTTCAAAACCGGGTTTGAAACAATCCGACCGGAAAAAACCGTTTTTTCGTCGAAGGTCATCCGAACATTCTCTTGAAAATGCATATCGTCCCGGGTGTAATAAACCGCCCCAACGACAATAAAAACAGTTAGTCCCGCAAGCCAAAAAAAGTGCTTAATCGGAATACTCTTCACTTCGTTCAGAGTCATTTTTCGCTTTATTAACAAAGCGAAAAATGAAAAGGTCGCCATAGCGGCGAACGTAATGATTAAAATCCAAATCCCGGCTCCGAAACTCGCGAGGAAAACGCCGACTAGAAAGAAGAGAGTGCCGAAGAAAAAAATATCGTAAGACGGCATCAATCGAAATTCTTAAACAACCTCGGCATTATAACAAGATTCGCAATAGATAATCTCCGGTCTTTCGGGAGCATAGGGTGTTTCGAACTCGTTCATACAACCGGGTTTCATACATCTCCTATGCCACAGCTTCAGGGGGTTTCTCTGCTTCAATCTCTGGT
>CAZGRD010000004.1:27878-36058 GCA_964528065.1 uncultured Candidatus Saccharibacteria bacterium | reverse complement strand
TTTCTTGTTTCCGAATTCATAATCGGTCAATTCTTTTTTCGCCGCGAATCCGAAAAAGTATCCCGCAACGAAACCAGAAACCAAACGCCGTTTAATATGGCGAAGGGAACGCTGGATAACAGTACCGCGTAAATTACAAGAAGACCGGAGCCGATAAGGTTTGAAACGTCGTACTTCAAACTATCTTGGCTAAGCTTATGCGTTTGATTGAGAAAAAAAGCAATAAGTATTATCGCCGCGCCGGTTGAACCGATTAAAGTGGTCACATCCATCATTTTTATATTATCACCTATACCTCGAAACGTTGACAATAATTCCGCTCATGGTCAAAAAGACGGCGAGGGCCGTTCCCCCGAAACTGATGAAGGGCAAAGGCACGCCGGTAAAAGGAATGAGACCGGAAACGGCCGCGACGTTTATAAAAGCCTGAATGCCGATAAGAGTAATGAAGCCGGTTACGAGGAGCCGGCCGAAATTATCCGGCGCGGCTCTTGCGATGCTCAAGCCCCGCAGAACCAAAAACAGAAAGGCGAGGACGAGAAGCAACGCGCCCACAAACCCGAGCTCTTCTGCAATCACCGCGAAAATAGAATCGCCTACCGGCTCGGGTAAATACTTGAGCTTCGTCGTCGACTGGCCGAAACCCACGCCGAACCACCCGCCCGAACCGATGGCCATAAGCGACTGATTCAGGTGATAGCCTTCTTCAAGCTCGTTGGTATCACGATTCAGAAAAGTAGTGATTCTTTCCATCCGGTACGGGGTGAAATAGACGAGAATGGAAAGCCCCAAGCCGGCAAGCAAGACCGCGGCAACGAGAAAACTAAGCCGGCCGCCGGCCGTAAAATAGGTGGCAAGCGCGGCCGCGAAAATTATCGCCGCCGTCGTAGTCGAAGGCTGAAAAACTATCAGCAGAATTATGGCGCCGACCAAAATCATGAAAGGCAAAAAACCGGTGAAGAATTTCTTGCCCCGCTCCCCGCTTTTCGAAAGCCAGGCCGCAAGGTAAATGAAAAAGGTTAGTTTCAAAAGTTCGGCGGGCTGTAAGCTGAAACCGCCGATATCCACCCAGCGCGAAGCGCCCTTGGCTGTGAGGCCAAACGAAGTAAAAACGAGTATCAGCAAAATTATATTCAGAATGAGAAGCGGAACCGCGAATTTTTCCCACTTCCGGTAATAAAAGAACGCGCCGATTAGAAAACCCACTACGCCGGCAATAAGACCGTTCAAAATCTGGTGATTGAGGTAATAAAAACTGTTGCCGAATCTCGCCTCGGCCAAATCCGAAGAAGCACTCGTTAACATCACCAAGCCAAAGACGGTGAGTAGCACCACCAAACCGGCGAAAACGTAATCCGGGGCGGAATTTGCGGCTGGCTTATTTCTCATGCTTCAGGAATTTTCCAGAACGGGTACTCTGAAAAACACCGTCGTTTACAAGAAGTGCGCCGTTTACGAATGCGTTTCTTACGGTAAAGTCGCCGATAACCGCTATGTCGGCATAGTAATCTTCCCGAATCTTGCCTCTCCATTTCAGCCCGTATTTTTCGGCCGGGAGAGCGGTAAGTTTGGCGACGGCTTTTTCCATGGAAATTTTCTTCGTCTTGTCGGCCAGTTTCAAAAACCCGAGAAACGGCTTTTCGTTCCTTGCCTCGCCGGAAGCAATGAGTGATGCGGAAGAAAAGACGAAGTCCTCCAAATCATCGTCGGCCGCCTGCCGGGAAAGAACGCCCCTCAGCTTGGAAATTTTCATGAGTTTCAGGAGCGCCTTGGCCGGCCGAAGCTTGTTGCTTATCGCGTAATCCCTCAAGCTCTTGCCGGTCAAAAAACTCAAGTGAGACGGCATCTCCCCGATGCGGATATTTCCGGCGCCAACCCGCCGCAAGTGGCCGAGAATTCTTTCTTCCAGATGTTCGGCGCTAAGATACCCCAGCATCGCCTCCAGATTTTCATTTTGCAGCCACTCCGGCAAAAATCGGTACATCGGAGTCGGAATGTAAGGCGAAAAATTGCAATCGAAATTTATCCGCAATTTCGCGCTTTCTTCTTCGATTTTGTCTTTTAACACGAAGTAATTTCTGGCTTCCTCCACTCTCGGCATAAAATGGCTTATTTCCAGGTTCACGCCGGTTTTTCTCGCAATTCCGATTGCTTCCTCCACCGCTGTTCCGAGGCGCGGCCCGTAACTCCTCAAGTGAGTGGCATAGACCCGCTTTTTTTCCGAAGCAAGTTCCGCGAGTTCCTCGATTTCGTGAACCGGCGTAAGTTTGGTGTGAATAAATTCCAATCCCGTTGAAAATCCCAAGATTCCTTTTCCAAAAGCATCGGCGAGCATTTTTTTGGCAAGTCTGAGTTCGTTTTCGGTCAAATCCCGGGTTTCGTCGCCCAAAAGCGCCCGCCTTATCGTGCTATGACCGACAAGCGTGCCGAAATTGACGTTCAATTTTTTGTCCAAGCGCCTGAAAAAATCGTCAAAGCCGTGCCAATTGGCGCCGGACTCGGAAACGCCCGCCCATTTCCGGAGCGGCAAAAAAAGGCGGTCGGTCGCGGGCAAAAGAGAAGCGCCGCAATTTCCGCCGATTACCGTCGTCACCCCGTCTTTCGAAGAATTCCTGCCGAAATCGTCTTTAAAAATATCGAGATAGTGGTCGGCCGGAGAATTAACATCAATGAAACCCGGCACGACCATCGCCCCGGTCGCGTCAACGACCGAATCACCCCGATTTTTCGGAAAATTGCCGCGTTTCAGGATTCTTTCCCCCCTTATCAAAACATCTTCTTTTACCGGCTCGTTCCCGCTGCCGTCGTAAACCAATCCGCCTTTAATTAGAATCGTCATGATTTAAGCAAATCTTGCCAAGAAAAAGAGAACCAGTCCGAAAATTGTCGCCACCGCCGAAATTATCCAAAACCTCATCGTAATCTGGCTTTCGACCCACCCGAGCGCTTCGAAGTGATGATGAATCGGCGCCGAAAAGAAAACTTTTTTGCCCCGCAGTTTCTTGCTCAGAACCTGAATGATGACCGAAAGGGATTCCATGACCAAAATGAATCCGAAGAACGGCAGAAAGAGAGCGGTGTTGGTAAGCATCGCCATTACTCCCAGAGTGATGCCCAAGGACATCGAGCCGGTATCGCCCATGAAAAATTTGGCCGGATTGATGTTGAACCAGAGAAAAGCGAGAAGGGCGCCTAAGATGGCCGCATTCATCACCGCAAGGTCGTAACGCCCCAAAATAAAAGCCACTACCGCGATTGCGCCGAAAGCGAAAAAAAGCGTTCCGGCGGCGAGCCCGTCCAGACCGTCGGTTTCGTTGGTCGAAAAGGCGGTCGCGACAAGAATGAAAATGAAAAAGGGAATGTACCAGGCCCCGATGAAAACGCTCCCGATGAAAGGGATGTAGAGCACATCCCAGCCAAGTTTGAAATAAAACCACCAGGCGCCGACTATCGCAACCGCAGTGTAAAGGAGAAGCTTCTGGACTACCGTAAGCCCTCCCTTATGAGGTCCCTTTCCTAAAATGCCGAAAAGATCGTCGGCAAGTCCCACCAAAGCCGTAAGGAGAAGAGCGGTAAGCGGCAAGTAAGTTTCGGCTCGGTTTACGAAATCGAAATAATCGGCGAATCCGTCCAGAAAATAGCGCAGGACGAAAAAAGTCAGCGCCAATCCCAGTACCGTCACCCAGATAATCATGCCGCCCATGGTCGGCGTTTCCGATTTTTTCTTGTGAAAGGAGTAAAAAATTGGCGCGCTTTTTTCGTCGCGGATGTTCTTTTTCCGAAAATCGAATTTTTCCGAGAAGCGGAGGAAAAACGGCGTCACAAAAAGAGCCACGGCAAACGAAAGCGCGAACATTACGAGAACCCTGACAGCTTCAAAAATCATAAGCTTCTTCAATCCACCGAAGCAATAAATCCAAATCTTTATCCCGGTCGTAACTTCCCAGAATCACCGTAATGAGCCGCATGTCCCGGAAAGAAATTACGGCAAGCAGATTTTGGCGGGCTTTTTCCGAAGTACCGGTCTTTCCGCCCAAAAAATAAGGCTTGTCGACCAAAGAATTAATGTTGAAAATGGTCCGGCTGGTCGTATCGTTAAGCGGCTGGATAAGCTGGCTTTGCACCCGGCTCCAGTTAAAAATTTCCGGCTGGTTTTCGATGATGTATTTTCCGAGACGGAGCATGTCGCTCGCGGAAGTCGTGTTTTCGTCGGTAAGCCCCGAGCCGTCGAAAATTACGGTCTGAGCCATCCCGAGCTCGAGGGCTTTCTGATTTACCAGTCTTGTGAATTCGTCTTTGCCGGCGTAATTTTCGAAAGCGGCGGCGGCATCATTCGAAGAAGTAAGAAGCATTATTTTTAGCAAGTCGCGGGCGGAAAAAACTTCGCCGCTCCGCAAGCCGCCCGCTTCCCCTTCGGTAGCCACGGCTCCTTCGTCTATCGCGATTTTTTTATTTTCACCGATATTCTCAAGCACGACTACGGCGGTAAGAAGCTTCGTAAGCGATGCCGTAGGCCAGCTCTGATACGTGTTGTAATTGAAAAACGGGAAACCATCGTCGAGCGACTGAATGAGAACGGCCTCGGCCGAAACTGCCGGGTCGAGCACGTTCCAATTCCTCGCGGGCGCTCTCTTCACCTTGAAATCCTTTACATCGTCCCGGACGTTCAAAAGCGAGGCCTGTTCGTACGAAAAGTTGGAGGACACCTCCGCCTTACTTCCTTCAGCGGGCGCCGATTCGGAAGAGTTGGCGACGGAAGGCGATTCCCCCACTTTCGTGACGGCAACGGAGACGATTATCAAAACCGCCAATATTAATGCCTGGATTTGCGTTTTCATTGTGCCGGATTTTGGGTTTCCTGTGTTTCACCGGAGGCGGTGAACTTCTGGATGATATCCTTGTATTTATCATATTCCGGCAAATCTTCCTGTCTACCCAGACCGATATGCCGCAAAAACTCGAAGCTGACCCGGTAGTCATAGACGTTTCTCCGTTCGGGGTTTGGTTCCCGCTCGACAAGCCCTCTCACGAGGAGACTCCGCAAAATGAAACTGGAATTTACGCCGCGGACGAAATCAACTGTTGCCCGCGAGACTGGTCCGAGATAAGCGATAATTGAAAGCGTCTCGAGCGAAGCGGGTGAAAGTTCTTCCCGGAATTCTTCTTTGATAAGCTCTTTGTTTATATCCTCAAAATCCGGTTTCGTTACGAGCTGAATCCGGTTGTTCTGTTTTAAAATCATAAGACCCCGGCTCTCCGCTTCCCTCAAATTTTTTTCCAAAAAATCCACCAAGTCCGCCGCCTCTTTTTCTTTCAGCTTGAGAATCTTGGCGATTTTCTTTATTTCCGCCGCTTCTCCGTAATGGAAAAGAAACGCTTCCAGTTCGGCGAGTTTTCGGGGGTTTTGTTCGTTCATGCTTTTTTCGCGATTCTTATGTCTCCGAAATTGCTCGTCTGCTCGACCGAAACGAGTTGGGATTTGATGAGATGCAAGATGGCCAGAAAAATCACGACCAGTTCGCTCTTGCCGCCTCCTTTATTGAAACTGTTCAAACCGACGGGACTTGAAGTAAGTTTCCTTAAAACTTCTTCTATTTTTTCCTTCAGATTGATGATTTCGATCTTGATTCTTTTCACCGGCATCATAATTTTTTGAAAATCGCCGACGATGTTGGCGAGAGCCGAATATATGTCTTTTCCGGTCACTTTCTTCGGTGGATAGAAAGAAACGTTTGCCGTACTTAAGAATTCGCGCGCCGCCATTTGCGGATAGTCGTTCCATTTTTCCTTGATGAGTCTTTGGGCGTTTTTGAATTCGGCGTAGATTTTGAGGCGTGTCTCAAAAAGCCGGACATCTTCTTCCTCTTCTTCGTTCAAGACAAGCGAAGGCAAAAGATTCTTGGATTTTATGAGCACGAGTTTGGAAGCAACTACCAAAAAATCGGCAATGACCGACGGGTCGGCCCGCTCCTCCGCAAGCTTTTCCAGATAACTTAAAAAATCGGCCGTCACTTCGGCTAAGCTGACTTCCGTAATTTCGAGTTTTTTATCAAGAACCAGTTCCAAAAGCTTGTCGAGCGGCCCCTGGTACTTCTCAAGTGTTAATTCGTACATTACCTTTGTTATAATGTTATCACTATGATCGGAAAACTAAAACCCGCTTTTGCTCTCCGAATCGGTCTCGGATTGGTTTTTATCTACGCGGGTCTCTTGAGTTTTCTCGCACCCGAGGACTGGATCGGCTTCGTGCCCCGGTGGGTCGGGAACGTCATTGACCCGCAGCTTTTCCTTTCCGTTCATGCCGGTTTTGAAATCGTCCTTGGCCTTGCCATTCTCGCCGGCTTTTTATTGCCTTTGGCGTCTCTTCTTACTTTTTTCGATATGTTTGCCCTCCTTCTTTTCTACGGCATAGACGAAGTTACTTTCCGCGACTTCGGGCTCCTGATGTCGGCTCTCGCACTTTATTTATTAACTATCAAACAATACCAGAGAGAAAACATAGGTAAGAGAAACTAAGAGTCAGGCTGGACGGATTCGAGTCTGGAAAGCCAACCCAAACCAATGGCCACGTTTCTCGAGCCTATGTTTTTTCTCCGAATTACCCGTGCCTTATTACCATCACGTCCCCGTCTTCCACCACATAATCCTTCCCTTCCAGCCTTAGCCAGCCTTTTTGCTTGGCGGCGTTCCAAGCGCCTTGCCCTGAGCCTGCCGAACGGGCGGCTTCAATCAATTTTCCGTATTTCACCACTTCCGCCCGGATGAAATTCTTTTCGAAATCCGAATGAATCACCCCGGCCGCCTGCGGCGCCTTAGTCCCTCTTTCTATCGTCCAGGCCCGCGTTTCGTCTTCGCCGGTCGTGAGAAAACTTATCAAGTTCAAAATTTCGTAAGTTTTACGGATCAACTCCGGCACTTCTTTTACCGTATCCAAGTCCGCCACTATGTAACCGGCGTTGATTGATTTGATTTCGGTCACGAGTTCCGCCGGCACGTCTTCCTCACTGCCGTTTAGCAGATATAGCTGCGGTTTGGCCGTCAAAAGATTCAGTTCTTTGAAAATCTTTTTGTGCAAATCGAAGGCCCCGCTCAAGTCAACGAGAATTTTTTCTTCCTCAAGCCAGGTTTTGATTTCCTTCAAGGCGTCGCGTAAATCGATAAATTCCTTCTTTCCGTTTCGGGCATCGGCCTCGGCTTTGTCCAAGCGGCGCTCCACCGTTTCCAAATCCTTCAAAATGAGTTCGGTCTTGATGGTTCCAAAATCCCGGAGCGGCTCTACGTTCCCTTCGACGTGGATTATGTCCCCTTTCTTGAAACAGCGGATAACTTGCAAAACGGCATTCACGTCCTTGATATGGGATAAAAATTGATTGCCCAAACCCTCGCCTTTATGGGCGCCTTTTACCAAACCGGCGATGTCGTAAAACTCGACGACGGCCGGAATCGTTTTTTTGGAATTACTGAGCTCCGTGAGTTTCTGCAGACGCTCGTCGGGCACCGACACGACGCCGACATTAGGGTCAATCGTGGCGAAGGGGTAATTGGCGATATTCACCTCCTGGCGGGTTATGATTTTAAAAAGCGTGGATTTACCGACGTTGGGAAGACCGACTATGCCAATGGATAATTTCATAAATAAAAACGGTAGTGTTTATTTGACCACACCGGCCCGGCATAAGCAACACCAACCCGAGGCGAACTTGTGACTTTCAACTTTAAATCTTTAAATTTGCGGTTGTATTCTATCCATAAACCGGTTTTGCGGCTGGCTGACTTACCGTTGATACGCTTGTCTATTTTCAAAAATTTCGTGACCCGCGCCGGTCCATGCACGCCTTCTACGCCTCTAATCAGAACCGCCGCCGGGTAATCGCTCTTGCCGGTCACGATATTCAACATCCAGTGCATCCCGTAAGTAAAATAAACGTACCAATGCCCGGCCGGACCGAACATTATTTTGTTCCTCGGCGTCACACCGCGATGGGCATGCGAGGCCTTATCTTCGAACCCGTCGTATGCTTCCACCTCGCGAATCTCCGCCCGAATTATTTTCCCCCGGTAGCTCCGGCACAGATACTTCCCGAGCAAATTTTTCGCCACCGCAACCGTCGGCCGCTCGAAAAACTCTCTATTTAAAACCTTAATCATCAGCTAAAAACTCAGGTGGTATACTTAAGTAT
>CAZGRD010000004.1:864-27868 GCA_964528065.1 uncultured Candidatus Saccharibacteria bacterium | reverse complement strand
CCGCCCCGACCGCTTGCGCGTCGGGGGGTAATAGCGGCACAAATATTTCCCGAGCAAATCTTTCGCGACCGTTACCGTCGGCCGCTCAAAGAAATCCCTTGGCAAAATCATATCTTAATTTTAAGCAGAAAAGCTTCGCTAAGGAAGTTTTTGGGGTTGCCTCAAAATCGGTCCATATGGACCGATTTTGAGGCAAATAACCTAAAAGCAAGTTACAAGCAAGAAAGCGACTACAAAAGTTTTCTTACTTCTTCGAGAACGTCTTGGGGAATCGGGTCGCGCTCGGGGCTTTTGCCCGGATACCGCCACGTAGTAATTATTCTAATTCGTCCTTGTTTCCGCGTCTTTCCGCGTAGCTTTCCGCGTTCTTCCGCGCGCGCTCTCTTCGAGAGCGCATACATCACCCAAATTTCCTGATACCTTTTCGTTTCGGCTGGAGTCATCACCGCGACCGTCTGGGGCACTATTCCCTCCTCCGTCCGTTGGGGAAATCTGATTATTCTTTTGATGCGGCTCTCGGAGATGCCGTACTGCATCATTTTCCCGAAAACATGAGAGGTCCAGGAATACCGTTCGTCGTCCTTCGGTAATCTGGTTTTCATTTAAACAATCTCCGCGTTATAACATTGTTCGCCCTTCGACAGGTCGTTCGACTCTGAGAGTCTCAGACTCGATGAGCTCAGGACTTCAGCTGTTTTATTCATACAATCTCACTATTGTAACAGCTTTCGCAATACACAATTTCTTTTCT
The DNA here is from genome assembly GCA_964528065.1 of uncultured Candidatus Saccharibacteria bacterium. Classification (GTDB taxonomy): domain Bacteria; phylum Patescibacteriota; class Minisyncoccia; order UBA6257; family GWB1-50-10; genus CAZGHF01. Next base: position 27,117 of record CAZGRD010000004.1, on the reverse strand, counting down.
GTCCGGCGAATATGAGGTTTCAAATTCGTTAGTACAAGAGTTGTTACCGTGGGAGTGCTTGGCGGTGTTTTGGTAGACACTGTTTTCAGATTTCTCTCCGGCACATTGGCATTTACGAGGCCAGAGTTTCCGAGGGTTGCGTTTCGCAAGTCTCTCTCCGTGCCTGCAATCCGGACAATGGCGCGGGAGAGGTATTCGTATTTTTCTGTAAAAGTTGAGCTCCTGTAAAAGAATGCGGAAATTTTTCTTGCACTTCTCGCAAATTAATATTTCTTTCACGATTGAATCATCAACTTTGTCTATTTGCTGCGGTATTCTATCCCACGTTATCGTTTCTTTTCCGAAAAGGCCGGAAGTGCGCCCCGCCCACCTAAATCCTCCCTTTACCGCCTCCTCTTTCGTAAGCGGGAAATAATCGGGTGCCGTAGATTCGTTATAGCCAAAAGGAGACAGTTTAACCGGAAAGAATTCTCCCCATTCACCGGTAGATTTCATATGACCAATAATCTTTTCAAGCAACTGATTGTACTCTTCGGGTTTGTACTGTTTATTAAGGACGCAATAAGAGGATTTTCTCATTCCTATACAACCGAATAGATTGCTGGAATCAAAACAATGGTCAGAATAGTACACGTCCCGATTATCCCAGCACACGATTGAAAAGAAAGTGTTATATGAATTCGGTAAGGAAAGTCCTTCGTAACAACGCTCGCTTTTTATGAAAAAGTTCACGTCATAAGAATCCTTGATGAAATCAGAGTTGGTAATATAACAGCAGTCTTCCAAATTAGTCGCGTCATAGCAATACTTTGAATTTTTGGAGTTAAAAAGACGATCCCCAATACAATTCGTACATTTAATCATGTAAGCAAACCGTTGGGGCAACGACAAGCGTAGACGTTGCAGGCGACCATAAATTTCCGAAAAATTGCCGGGTAGATTGCTCTTAAGCCTCTCCACTTCCTTCTCCCATTCTTCTTTTGAAAGAGATTTATTGAATAAATAATGTTCTTTATTTCTCAAACCAATGCAACCGAAACAATTTGTGCAATTTACACATTGCTCGGAAAACCACATATTCGAACAAGAAATACATTGTGTACACCAGGCAGAACCATATAAGTTCTTGCAATCCACGCACTCATAACACAATTCAGCGTCTTCAGTGTAGGCGGAATCGAAAACATCCTTAGAACGGATCACAAAAAAATCATAATAACAATCTTCTGAAGTGTTGCCGGAAACACAAAGGAACGAATTCTTGTAGTAAATACTCCACGGACAATAATCACTGTTTACGCAGTGTTTGTTCATGAGCGATAAGCGCGGCACCGCCTTAAACAGCTCGGCAAATTGTTCGAAGAAAGGACGTGAAAAATTGAACTCCCTACCATACATCCCGGGATCCCATTTATCCGACCACCAAGTTTTCTGAGAATAAACCGGAAACGGTGCGTCCTCCGAATAGAGACTTACGACGGATTCTCCCGTAAGACTGCAGGGACGTCTGTATAAAGCCCGCTCGCCCCGGAACGCCAATCTCCTCTGCAATCGACAACCCGGACAAAAGGTCGGCGACGGAATATCTATCTTTTTGTAGAACTCGAAATCTTGAACGTCAATAACAAAAGATTCTTTGCAATTCTGACAAGTCGAAGACACTGAGCTTGTTGAATGTGTTCTTGTTTCGCCGGACATATAATTATTCAATTCACTTCCGTTGATAAAGGCCGGTAAGCAACCCCTCATCGAGTACGTGGCCCTCCATAGCCTTCAAGAGTTCTGATTTCGAAGCGCCTTCGTCCAAAACGAGAACCGAGTCCAGCGCGTAAACTTTGAACATATATCGGTGGGGCTTCGAGCCTTTCGGCGGACAGGGCCCGCCGTAGCCGGTCTTGCCGAAACTGGTAGTACCCAAAATCGCATTCCCCGGTATGCTGTCTTCCGGAATGTAATGCGTTTTCGGTTCCATGTTCCACAAAATCCAATGGTCCCAGGTAACGCCGCCGGTCGCGTCCGGGTCGTCCATGATAAGGGCGATGCTTTTCGTCCCCGCGGGCGCGTTCAAAATTTCGATGAAAGGATTGACGTTGTCGCCGTCGCAGGTGTGTCTGGCCGGAATAAAATCGTTATTTTTGAAAGCCGAGCTTTTTATCACTAAATTTCCCATAGATTCAATTTCGACATCTTCAACATCCGGCGACCTTTTTAAAACAAAATAAAGTAGCGCGATGATTGCAATTACTATTATTGCGATAATTGCCAATCTCATTATCTATATAAATCTACCAAAAAAGAGCGAGAATAAAAAGCGTTGTTTTTACGGCGGAATTTTGTGCGACTTTAGCCCTGCCTCAAAACGTGTCCATATGGACCGATCTTGAGGCACTTTAAATTAACCTGTGAAAATCAAGCTAGGGGGAGAAAACCCGCCGGTCGTAGACGTTTGAGGGGCTCCAAAGCATAAAACCGTTCAAAAGCCCGGAGGTGGAGGTGGCCGCCTCATAAGCCGCCCGAATCTGCTCCCGCACCATTTCCGGGGTATAAACCGCTCCCAAATCGAAGGCCTGAAGCCAGGGGCGAAGTTTGGAATTCTGATTCGAAGAAGTCGCGTTCCTGTAAATCCCGAGACGTGAAACCGCCGTATCCATCGAATACTTCACTACCTCATAAGGATAATCGGCGGGGTTGCCGAGGCCGATGAAACCGGAAACATAGTGCGAGGGATAAACCATCGGTGAAACGTAATCGAAACTCTCGTAGGCGTGTTCGATAATCTGGCCGATGCCCATGTCGGCGTAATCCACGGTCGCCTGGCCGAAAAGATCGGCCGAAAGTTTCGCATCCGGCAATTCCTTGCGGAGATACCGGAAAAAATCCCGAATCACGGACGCGGCCGGCTTCACTTCGTCCCAAAAAGGATATGCCGTTGCGGCTATGTTTCCGTCCGAAGGAAACCGGATGTAATCGAAATTCACCTCATCGAATCCGTGAGCCAAGACGTCACGGACAATTTTTATGTTGTAGTCCCAAACTTCTTGCGAGCTCGGGTCCATCCATGAAAGCCCTTTCCTGTCTTTCCAGACTTTGCCGGTTGTCTTGTCTTGCACCGCCAAATCGGACCGGGCAAGAGCAAGCCGCGGGTCTTGGAACATAGTCGTCCGGGCAATCACGTAAATATTTTTCTCGTGGAGACGACGCACCAGCGAATCAATGTCGGCGATTCTTATTTCTTCGGCGTTGTAATCCTCCACCTCCGGCACGGCTGTGTCGTAACCGACGTAGCCCGAATAATCTTTGACGTCGATTACGATAGCGTTTAACTCCGTCGAATCGATTAAATCAATGAGATATTCCAGCCGCGAGGGCGTAGCGGCCGACCAGTTCGTGGCGTAAACCGCTTTGATCTCCGAGGGCGGATTCTCGAGAGGTTCGGGCGGAGGTAATGGGGTGGTATACTTGAGTATACCACCCTCCGCGGGGGCGGCTGGGTTTATAAATAACTCAGCCGTATTCTTCTCCAAAAATAAAAAAACCCCGCCGAAAATAAGGAAAACCGTCAAAGTTGCATAGGCAATAAGTCTCGCCATATAATTAGTGTATCAATGCTTGCGATTTATCGTAAATACAGACCGGCCACCTTTGAAAGCTTACTCGGTCAGGACCTCACGGTCAAAATCCTGAAGGAAGCGGCGCGTGAGGACCGGCTCGCTCACGCTTATCTTCTCGCCGGCCCCCGCGGCACGGGCAAGACCACTTCGGCCCGGCTCATCGCCAAAATCGCAAATTGCGAGACCCGCGCTAACGACGGAAATTTCAAAAAGAAAGGCGAGCCCTGCAACAAGTGCGGTCCCTGCAACGAGATAAACGAAGGCCGGGGGCTTGATGTTATTGAAATCGACGCCGCCTCAAATCGCGGCATTGATGAAATAAGAAACCTGAAAGAGAGCGTCCGCGTCTCCCCTGCTTCGTTCCGCCGCAAAGTTTTCATAATCGACGAAGCGCATATGTTGACCAAAGACGCCTTCAACGCCCTCCTGAAGACTCTGGAGGAGCCGCCGCCGTATGTCATCATCATTCTTGCTACCACCGAACCGGATAAAATCCCGGCAACGATTTCTTCCCGCACCCAGCAGTTTTATTTCAAAAGAGCGTTGGTCAATCAAATAGTCGGCAAGCTCGAGGAAATCGCGAAGAAAGAAAAAATACAGGTCTCAAACGAAGCGCTGGAATTAATCGCGGCATCCGCCGAAGGCAGTTTCCGGGACGCCGAATCGCTCCTGGACCAGCTCACTTCATTCAATGGCGCAAAAATTAATCTGGACGACGTAGAAAAATCGCTCGGCAAAGTCGGCTTTGGTAAGCTTTCCGAACTCTGCGGCTTGATGCTCGGCGGCAAGCTGGAGGATGTATTAAAAATAATTTCGGAAATAGAAGACGGCGGCTTTAATCTCGTCCAGCTTACCAAAGACATGATTCAATATCTCCGCCGGACCGCCGTTTTGAAATTCAATCCGGAGATGAAATCGCTTTTCAAAAACGAGCTCATGGAAGAACATTTGGAAAAGCTCACAGCTCACGCCGCCGTATTCAAAGACGAGCAAATCAAGCTGATAAAAGGACTGATAAAAGCGTACAGCGAAATGCGCTACAGCCAATTCCCGATTATTCCCCTGGAAGTTGCGATTATTGAAAGCCTAAAGAATTTGGGCCTGGAAAACGGCAACAAGCTCACTCACTAAAAGCGTCAGGCCGATAATTGAAAGAATAAGTACGCCGTTCCCAATAAGTTGCGGATGCTGGATTTTGATTTTTATGAAAACTTTCAGGATAAGCGCCAAACACGTGAGCGCCAAAAGTGCAAAGTACAAATAATCGGTAACCGTTCGGGGTTTGGAGAAAATTTTTGCCAAAACAGAAGATTTATTAACCGTAACTGCCGGTTCAAGTTGATTCGTTTCTCCTTTCACTTGCGGCATGAGTTCCGGCGCAGAAGTCGCCGTATCTGGAACGGGCACAATCTGTTCGGTTTGCGTTATGGCTTCGCCGGGCGGCAAAGCGGCTAAAACCGGCTTGCCGAAAAACTGAACCACGAAAGTAGTTTCTCTTCCTTCATAGGTGCCGCGAGCGGCGGCAATTCCGATTTCGGAAAACTTATCATTCAACATATTCGCCCTGTGAGCCGGCGAATTCATCCAAGCGACTACGACGTCTTCCGAGTCGATGAAATTAACCGCCAAATTTTCGCCGGCGTAAACGTATTCATAACCAGCCTGTTCCAACCAATACCATGGCGTTTTACCTTCGGGGCTTTCGTGGGAAAAATAGCTTTTTGCCGCCATGTCATTGGCTTTTAGCCGGGCGGCTTCCTGCAAAAGCGGATTAATTTTAAGTTCTTCAAGAGCATTACCCATCCGTCCCGAATTGGTTTCATCAACGAGCACGGCAGGCAAAATAGAAGCGAAAAAATTCGTATTTGGAAACAAAACAAGAATTTCTAAAAGAAAAGCTACTTCGACAAATAGAACGAAACCGATGACAATAACCGTTGTTTCCGACCGTAAAAAATGAGGTTTGTGGTCGTTGTGTTCGTGCGGGATAAAGTATTTTTTAAGCCAGTGCTTAATACTTTTCAGCATGCTTTAATTATACCACAAAACATATGGAAAATCAAGTAGCGACAAACGCGTTATCTAACCGACTGGCCCCGCAGAGCGGCGTTAACCTTATCGATTGTTACCTGGTCAACCTCGAATACGACCAATATATTCAGAATTGACTGGATTTGCGTTTCGGAGAGCGTAGTCGTAGCGGCACCGAGAACTTGGCCGGCAGGAGCCGCCGCCGCGACAGCGGAATTCAATCGCGCCCGCGTGAGCGGTCCAACAACTCCCGCCTGTTCAATGTCATACTTTGCCTGGAACGCTTTTACGCCCGCTTCCGTGAGCGGACCGAAGTAGCCGGTAATCGGACCGGAGTACACTCCTTCGGCAGTCAAGCGGTTCTGAAGTTCGGTAACGTCTTCTCCTTCCGAACCGTAGCGAAGCGTTTTAGTAAAGCGGAATGTTGCGACACCCAAGACTTCACCGGCAGGCGGAGTGGCAACCGGAGCGGCAACCGCAACGGCCGGAGCCGTGGCTACCGGAGTCGGAGTTGTAACAACCGGTGCGGCACCGCCACCACCGCCGCCTCCACCACCGCTACCACTGGAGGACGGAGGTACGTGAGTAGTTGCGTAGTATGAAGCCTTAGTCGCGGTGAAAGTGCAGAAGCCGTTAAAAACGGCGCATGTCGCGGGCGACACAATGCCGTCGCTTGTCCAGTCGCCGCTACCGCTTACGGACCTGACAATGTTAAGTACCTGACCGCTGAAATTGGTGCCAACGAAGATATTAAGAGTGATTGGTTCGCTAAACGTAAGTCCTATATTCGGAATTCCCCACTGGAATGCGCTATCCACGATTATTCCCGTGCCGAAACCGGAAAGCGAATCTGGCGTCGTTGATGCCGCCGCAAGCAAAGTCACATCGATATTCCCTCCGTCTGTCTTGGTTACAGTGACACCTACGGGAAGTGTTACCGTGCTTGTCCCGCCGTCACCGGCTTCGGCAAGTACGGTTTCTTCAAGAAAAGTCACCGATGGGGTGTCTGTGGGAGTTGCGTCATCAGGAACGCTGATCTCCGCGTCATCAAGCTGTGAACCAGTCGCGGGTATCTGAGCGTAAATTGACGTGCAAGCTGACGTTGCGCAATAAGGCTCATAGGCAACGTCACCATTTATCTTTGCCGCGACTTCAGTTGATGAAACGGTGCCCCACCAGTTATTAACGGCGTCAAGAACAAATCCGTTGGTTGGACTCCCAATAACTTGTGCGCCGACATTATTGTTATAAACCTTATTTTTTTCTGCAGTGATGTTGGAAATATTATCATAAACCGGCCAACTTCCGCCGTGGTATTGTTCCGTTAGATCAACCCTAATTCCGTCCTGTCCGTTTCCGTAAATCTCATTACCAGAAATTATGTGTCCGCTATTTATCGGCCCGAAATAAATACCGTTCTTTTCGTTATCGTGAATTCGATTATCCTCGATAATAAGACTCGCCGACCCCATAGCCGTCACGGAAGTTTTATCGCCGTCCATACGGATGATTAATATACCGTTTCCGTACTTCAGATTCGCGGAATCATCACTCGGTAAACCAGAATTCCCGTAAATATCATTATTCCGAATCACAAGATTATCTACTCCACCAGCAATCTCGACGCCGCTTCTATGGCTTCCGTAAATCTCATTGTCTTCAATGACGGTGCCGGTATAATCCGCGTTGGCAGGAGAACCGTAGCTCTCGGCGGCTCCCCATACAAAAACGTTGTTCCCATTGCCATTGCTATCAAAAATTTTATTACCCGTTACAAGAGTATTGGTTATACCCCTTTCATCAGCAGGGTAGTTAGGTGATGCAAAGTACAACCCCATTCTCCCATTGGTTCCGTTCCGTGAAGTTAAATTAGTATTTGGACCAATTATGTTGTTCCTAATCACTATATTATCAAGAGTATTATCTGCTACCTCGCCGTCATCTGCAGTCCCCGTTGTTGCATCTAATCTCAATAAGTGGTCATTCGCGCTGCTGGGTAACGCGTTTAGGCTTTGAACAATAAAACCTTCAAAAACAACATCGTCGCTCACAATATCAACGACCTGAGAAGTACTAAGGGCCGGCTCAGGATTATTAATGACTGATTCAATATTACTGTCCCACGCATAATCCACCGGAACTGTGTAACCGTTTTTATTCACGCTATAAGTAGCACCACGCAAAGTTAACGGTTTATTTATAACGATTCTTTCGTTATATGTCCCCGCACCGACATTAATCGTGTCGCCGGGTTCTGCTGCGGTAATTGCTCCTCCAATTGTCAGGAAACCCGTATCGGCGCCGTTAATGGATGCATTAGAGCTGCGAGTGGTAGAACATACGGAATCCTCGCACCAGGGTGCGTAGTTTACATTACCTGAAATAATCGAGGGAAAATCTGGATTTATACTATTCCACCAGTTGTTAGCGGCGTTAACTTCAATACCTGTCGTATTATCCAAACCAAAATCATTACCATCAATGTTGTTGGATACGACTGCCACGTCATAAGTGCCATTTTCGTGGGGCGAACCGGACTGCAAACCAACTTCAATTCCTACATCATTTTCAGCAATTGTATTACTTTCAATCGAAAGACTTGAAATTTCCGCGTTTCCGCCAATTCGTTCCTCGGCTACAACGAAGATACCCCGGGTAGCTCCGGCAACTGTATTATTTTCTATAGTCACGCCGTCGAGCAAAGCGACGCTTTCGGCCTGATAAGCCCGGGAGAGAATATTGATTCCGGCGCGCTCCGGCACAACTCCATCTCCATCAATCTCATTATCATAAACCGATACTCCGGTTCCGGCCGTGACGCCGGTTCCGTGGTCACGAACCGCCACTTCAATACCCACGCCGGAATCATCTGGGTCAGAATCAATTCCAGCACCTATTGTAATCACATTGTAAGCAACCTCGGAATAAGTCGTGTTAGTTAGTTCTATGCCGGCATAATTTGCGCCTGAAACTATGTTCCTTTTAACAGTCCAATTGCTTTGAAGAGTACCGTCATCGCTTCCCACCAAAACACCGTTCCAGCCGATATCATGAAGGAAGTTGTCCTGGACGGTTATGTTACTGGCTCCGGTATTCCAAGAAGTAATCGCTCCCATACTGCCATCAGAGATATCTGTATAATTATGAACCTCAAATCCTTCTATCAGAACATTGGTAACTCCGGGGCTCAAAGTGATTGCACTTCCACTCAAGTCGGTGCCGTTCAAAACCGGCGCGCTTGTGCTTGGACCAGCGTCATCAATACCCTCCGTTTGAGCTCCCGGATCACCCCGCAAAGTCAATGATTTATCAATAGTTACATTTTCAGCATACGTCCCCGCTGCGACATTCACTGTGCCGCCATCATCTACTGCGCTGATACCCTTTTGGATTGTCTTAAAAGCAGTCCCAGGTGTAAGCCCATCACCGCTTAATTCAACAGCGGAATCAACATAGACAGGCGTTGCCGCATGCGCGGTAAAAACAAAAACCCCGCTCATAACTAAAAGCGGGAGTGTTATTACCAATAGACCTTTGAGTGCGTTCCTCCGAATAATTCGAGAAATACTCATATTATTAAGTTTTCGTTGGAGTAGCCGGCTATTCTGCCCATCTTTTTATATTTATAGGTGAATATACCCTACTCTATTTTAGGCAAGGTGTCAAGAATAACAAGGGATGGCTGAACGGGGAAAAGGTTGCGATTATGGAAGCGTTGAAGTAAATTGTAGTTAATTGGGAGGTGGTCTAACGGTAGTGACGCCAGGCTTTGAACCTGGAAATGAAGGTTCGATTCCTTCCCTCCCAGCACGTAGAATTTCTTAGCGAGGTACGAGCTTAGAAATTCAAGTTCCCGAGGAGTTTACGACGAGGGACAATATTACTATAAAACCATCACATGCCCTACTTCGTCTATATCCTTGAATGCGCCGACGGGTCACTCTATGTCGGGTGCACAAACAACCCCGAAAAGAGATTGAAACAGCATAACGATTCAAAGCAGGGCGCGCATTACACCAAAACCCGCCGGCCGGTTGAGCTGCTTCACAGAGAAACATTCGAAACCTTGTTTGATGCAAGAAAACGCGAACGGGAAATCAAGAGCTGGCGCAGAGAGAAAAAGCTCAAGTTAATCCGATCTAACCCTTATACTGATTCCAGACCGGAGAACCCAGCTAACTGTCAAAAATGATAAAAACCATTATTTTCGATTTTGGAGGCGTGATAAGCATCGGCAAGTTCTTTCCGGTTGTTTCAGGCGCTCTCGGCGAAAAGTTCGGATTGGATGAAAAAACCATCCGCGAAAAGATGTATGCCAACGAGACGGAATACATGTCGGGAAGGGAGTCTACTTTCACATTCTGGGAAAAGACTTGTAAAGAATTCGGTATCCCCTACAAAGATTTTGTCCATATTTTCAGTTCTTCTTATCGACTTAATACTGAAATGCTAACCTTAGTCAGACGCCTAAAAGAGAAATATCAGGTTATTCTCCACTCGGATAACTTTGAGGCTCTCTCTAAAGCCTTAAGAAACGATCCGCAATTGGACGGCATCTTCGAAAAACTTTACTTTTCAAACGAAATAAAACTTCTCAAAAAAGAAGAACAATCTTTTAGACACATTCTAAAAGATATTCAGAAGACTCCCGCGGAATGCGTGTTCATTGATGACAAAGAAACAAGTCTCATTATTCCCCAAAAAATCGGCATCAATACCATACTCTTCAAAAATGTGGAACAAACGAAGAAGGAGCTTTTACGTTTGGGAGTTCAATAGTTTTAGACCGAGACGGGTCAGCACGACCCTCGAAATCGCGCCGGAAGATCCTAAGCTGGCAGTCCTCAATCTTGTAACATATGTTACAAGATTGAGGACAAGGGAAATACGAATCACGGACTCTCGAAATCAAAACGACTCCCAGAGCGAAACGGCTCAACGCTGTTGAGCCGTTTGGGAAAAACCCTTACACTGATTGAAAGTCCTGATAATAACATGAATATCACATACGAAGACTTTGAAAAAGTAGATACCCGCCTTGGAAAAATTATTGAAGTGGAAGATTATCCCGAAGCAAAGAAACCGGCTTTCAAACTTAAAATCGATTTCGGGCCCGAAACCGGCATCAAAACATCAAGCGTCCAAGCCGTCGGTGCCCACACAAAAAATGAGCTTCAGGGGATGCTTGTAGCTTGTGTTGTGAATCTACCGCCGAAGCGCATTGGTAGTTTTGTTTCTGAAGTACTTACTCTCGGCTTTAGAAATACTAATGGCGATGGTTGGGTGCTGATAACGCCGGCAAATAATTCGGTGGAAATCGGAGATAAACTGCAATAATATACCGACCGAGACGGGTCGGCTAATGGCCAAAATCAACTCTTTATTTACTTTTCTTTTTGTAGATTTTATCTCGGCGGCCGATAGCATACACGATAATAGTGTTTTTCTCCCACTGAATTTTATAGATAATTCTTAAATCTCCAATGCGTAATTTAAAATAATCACGCCACTCGCCTCCCAAGGGAAGTGGCGTAATATTATCAAAATTATCTTGAAACCACTCTAAGCGGCTTAGAATTCTCTGATAGAAAGTTTTATCTAGTTTCTTAAAATCAGCTTCTGCAGCTGAAGTAAGAAAAAGAGACCACATTAAGAATACTTACGTTTAAGGTCTTTGAGTGCAATAAATCGCCGGGCTGGAGAACGCAAACGATTTTTGATGCGATCGGTAAGTTCGAGACCATAATCAGTGTCCTCTATAAAAGATTGAAAAAGTTCTACTACTCTTTTACGAATAAGATTATTTAGTTTTACGTCCGATGTTTTTATTAAACTCATAATAATACTGTATCATATAAGTTATTTCCTCGTCAAATCGCCCCCGATCGAGACGGGTCAGTCCGAATCCTTAACTAACGCCTTTTCTTCTTTCCGCGCTTTTTTCCGCTCGTTATCGGAAAGATAGATTTTCCGGATGCGGATGCTTTTCGGCGTTATTTCCACCATCTCGTTATCGCTGATATAGGCAAGCGAATCTTCAAGCGAAAGCGAAAGCGGCACGTCGAGCGTACTCACGGTCCCTTCGTTTTTGGAACGGAAGTTTGTGAGCTCCTTCGCCTTACAGATATTCACCGGCATATCAACCGACTTCGCGTTTTGGCCGACCACCATTCCTTCATAGACCGGCACGCCGGGGCCGATAAAAAGTTTGCCGCGCCCCTGGGCGATAAGGAGGCCGAAACTGTTGGAAGTGCCGGTTTCAGTCGCGACAATGGAACCGCGCGACTCCGGCCGAATTTCGCCTTTGTATCCTTCGTATCCCAAAAAAATGCTGTTCATGATGCCGAGGCCTTTCGTGTTCGTAAGGAATTCGCCGCGCGAACCGATAAGCCCGCGGGTCGGAATGGCGAAGTCCATAAGAGTCGTGCCTCCGTCAATCTTCATTTCTTTCATTGTGCCCGAGCGCTTGCCCATCATCACGATAACCACGCCGGCGAATTCGTTCGGCACTTCGACGGATACGAGCTCCATCGGCTCCATTTTCTTCCCGTCAATTTCCTTGAAAATCACCTGCGGTTTGGAAACTTCAAACTCGAATCCGTCGCGGCGCATCTTTTCCACAAGAATGGCCAGATGAAGTTCGCCGCGTCCCGCCACCACCCAGCGGTCCGCCGAGGCGGTAGGCGTTACTTTGAGCGCCACGTCCGTTTCGAGCTCGCGTTCAAGGCGTTCTTTCAGGTTCCGCGAGGTGGTGTATTCCCCTTCCCTCCCGCGGAACGGCGAAGTATTTACGCCGAACGTCATCTTGATGGTTGGTTCGTCAATGTGGATGACGGGCAACACCACCGGATTTTCGGCATCGGCAATGGTTTCGCCGATGGAGATTTCGGGAATACCCGCAACCGCGACGATTTCGCCGGCGTGAGCTTCTTCCACGTCCACCCGGTTAAGTCCTTCAAAAAGCATTACGGCCGAAACCGCGGCCCGAGCCGTTTCGCCCGCCCGGTTGATGTGAGCGACCGCCATCCCCTTCTTCAGCGTTCCCGCATAGAGCCGCCCGACCGCGAGTTTCCCCTTGTAGTTGTCATAGGCAAGATTTACGGTGAGCATCTGGAGCGGGTCACCCGGCCGCGTCTCGGGGGCCGGAATGTAACTCACAATAGTTTCAAAAATCGGTTCCACGTTTTTCATTGCCACGAGGTCGGGCGTGCGTCCGGCCTTCCCCATTACGGCGGAGGCGTAGATGACCGGGAATTCCACTTGCGCCTCGGACGCGCCGAGTTCGAAGAAAAGATCGTAGGTCGCATTCAATACCCAGACCGGCCGCGCCGCGGGCTTGTCGATCTTATTAATGACCACGATGATTTTGTGGCCCGCCTCAATGGCTTTCCGGAGAACGAACTTCGTCTGCGGCATCGGGCCCTCCTTCGCGTCAACGAGTAAGAGTACCCCGTCCACCATGCGCATGATACGCTCCACCTCGCCGCCGAAATCGGCATGGCCGGGCGTGTCCACGATGTTAATCTTCACGCCGCCGTGCCGGATGGAAGCGTTTTTGGAAAAAATCGTAATACCGCGCTCGCGCTCAAGCTCGTTCGAATCCATGATGAGCTCCTTCGCGTCGTCGGCTTTCAGGTGAAAGCTGTCCGATTGCTTCAAGAGCGCGTCGACCAAGGTCGTTTTCCCGTGGTCAACATGGGCGATAATTGCAATATTCCGAAGTTCCATATAAGAAGAAAAATGCCTGGCTTCAGCAGGCAGGCCCGCAAATGGCCCGAATAAACCTACGATACCACGAAACGACGAATTGTTCAAATGACTGCTTTACCGTAATCGTGATAAAATAGGTTCAAGTATGGAAAAGGCCAAAAAAATAAAACAAATCGTCAAAGAAAAGTATAAAGAGATAGCGCGCGGCGGTGCTTGTTGCGGGTGCGGCTGCAAATGCAGTCAAGATATTTCAAAAAGCATCGGATATTCGGAAGAAGAACTTAAAACAGCCGGAGGCACCAATCTTGGGCTCGGTTGCGGAAATCCGACGGGATTCGGGGAAATAAAAGAGGGCGATACGGTTTTGGACCTGGGGTCCGGGGCCGGCATGGACTGTTTTTTAGCGGCCAAGAAAGTCGGCAAAAACGGAAAGGTTATCGGGATAGATATGACGGAGGAAATGGTTGAAATGGCGAAACTTTATGCCATTAAACAAAAAATAGAAAATGTAGAGTTCTTATTGGGAGAAGTAGAAAAGCTGCCGCTTGAAAACGACTCGGTGGATATCATAATCACAAATTGCGTAATAAATCTCACTCCGGACAAGACAAAAGCGTTCGAAGAGGCCTACAGAGTATTGAAAAACGGCGGGAGGATGTACCTTTCGGATATTGTTTTATTGGGTGAGCTCTCTAAAGAACAAAGAAACGATAAAGATTTATTATCCGGCTGCGTGGCCGGCGCCCTGTTGAAAGATGATTACCTGGACAAAATAAAAAAAGCGGGCTTCTCCGTTCGTGTGTTATCCGAAAACAAAGAAATCAGCAAACAGCAATACCAAGGAATCGCGCTTGAGAGTTTATCGGTTGAGGCAACAAAACGAGCTTGAAAGTCCTTGGTACTGAACCGAGAAATATACTCTGTATGAATTTTGAAATGCTTCGATGAACTCAGCACAAGCTAAAACACTTTCGACTAGCTCAGTGTCTTCGACACATTCGCCAAGCTCAGTGTCTTCGACACATTCGCCAAACTCAGTGTCTTCGACGCATTCGACCTGTCAAAACTGCAAGAACCAGTTCACTATAGAGTCGGAAGATTTTGATTTCTACTCAAAAATCCAGGTCCCTCCCCCAACCTGGTGCCCGGATTGCCGTAACCTGCGGCGGATGTTATGGAGAGAGGAAAGAACTCTCTACAGAAGCGCATGCGGACTCTGCGGCAAAGCCATAATTACCGTTCATTCGCCCGATGGACCATTTACGGTTTATTGCCGGGAATGCTATAAATCCGACAAATGGGATCCACTCACATACGGCAGAGATTACGACTTCAACAAGCCCTTTTTCCTGCAATACCGCGAATTGATGGAGACCGTACCACGACCCGCGCTTACGGGAAATAGCCTTGTAAACAGCGAATTTACCCACGCAAGTGTAAATTTAAAAAATTGCTACTACGTTTTTTGGAGCTATTTTTCCGAAAACGCGGAAAATTGCTATGCCCTACTCCTTTCTAAAAACGCTTATGATTGCTACGTAGTAGATAACTCCGATCGGGTCTATGATTCAATTCACTGCAACCGCCTTTACAAAGTACGGTCAGGATATTTTTCCGACGACTGCCTGGAGTCTTCATTCATCTATGATTGCGTAGGCTGTTTGGACTGTTTCGGCTGCGTAAATTTAAGGAAGCAGAAATATTGCCTTTGGAATAAGAAACTTTCAAAAGAAGAATATTTTGAGCAGTTGGAATATTGGGACCTGGGCAGTTACACGAAACTGCAGGAGGCCAAGAAAAAATTCTACTCGCTATATCTTTCGTTGCCGCACCGGTTCGCCCATGTCGTCAGCAGCCAAAACGTAACCGGGGACATTATACGAGACACTAAAGATTGCAAGGTGTGTTTTTCGGCTCTTGATGGAGTACAGCATTGCAGGTACCTCTATTTTGGCGGTTTGAATCTCAAGGATAGTTGGGACGTGAGCGGCAGCGGAGATTCGGCGGAACTCCTCTACGAAACATTTGCCGTTACCGGCCATGCCGCTCGATGTTTCTTTTCCGCGGGAGGCAACAATTGCCGCGAAACTTGGTATTCAGATTGGGCTATTAACTCTTCATATGTGTTCGGGTGCGTTTCTTTGAAAAATAAGCAATACTGCATCCTCAATAAGCAATACACCAAAGAGGAGTACGAAAAGCTTGTGCCGGCAATCAAAAAGCACATGGATAAAATGCCCTACGAGGATAAGAAAGGACGAGTTTATAAATTCGGAGAGTTTTTCCCGCCTGAACTTTCCGCGTACGCGTACAACGAAGCCTTTGCGTTCCCTTGGTACCCGAAAACAAAAGAAGAAGTGCTTGCCGAAGGGTGGCGCTGGCGGGAACCGCAAAAACGACAATATCAGATAACCATCCCATCTAAAGATCTGCCGGATCACATACGCGACGTTAAAAATTCAATTACGGAAGAGATAATCGGCTGTGCTCACGCTGCAGGACAAATTGGCTCGCCAATTTGCAACGAACAATGCACGACCGCCTTCCGTATCACCCCGACCGAGCTGGATTTCTACCGGAGGATGAACATTGCACTGCCGCGTCTCTGCCCGAACTGCCGAAGCGCGGAACGCCTCAAGTGGCGCAACAACTTCACGTTATGGCACCGGAACTGCATGTGCAATCAACGCGGTCATTTCCACGCGGATAAATCCTGCCCCAATGAGTTCGAAACGACCTTCCGTCCGGAGAAACCGGAGATTATTTACTGTTCAGACTGTTATAAAGCAGAATACTTATGAGCTCCGGAGATTTTAAAAAATACAGGTATATACTCCGAATGTTGTGGCAAAAACTACTCTTTAAACTAAAGGTGGTTATACACAATTTTTTCAGAAAATAGAGTCCCCCGACCGAGACGGGTTAACTATTCCTCCAATTAGATAGCTTTTCTGATTACTTTGGCACTATGTTTTAGGACAAGAATTTCAGCCGGGCGAGGCCGCAGATTATAGTGTGAACTCATGGAATAGCCGTAAGCCCCGGCGTTCTTCACGACCAAAATATCCCCTATCTCCGGGCTAGGCAGAAAACGGTTCTTGGCCAGCAAATCGCCGGATTCGCACATATTGCCCGCAATCGTCACTTTTTCCGAACGGTTTCTTGGATGAGTAGCATTCAAAACTTCGTGATAAGAACCGTAAAGAGCCGGCCGGATCAAGTGATTCATGCCGGAATTAACGCCGATAAAAGTTCGGGTCGGATTTCTCTTTATATCGTTCACGCGAACCAGCAAGGAACCGACCTCGGCAACCAAATAGCGCCCGGGTTCAAAAGAAAATTCAACCTGTTTCCCGTATCTCTTTTCGAAACGCCGCAATACCGCTTTAACCTTCCCTCCGAGTTTTTTTAGGTTCAATTTTTTCTCACTTGGCTTATAGGGCACGCCAAAGCCGCCGCCGAAATCTAGATGTTTCAAATCGGGAAAACGAAGCGCCCGATCACACAGCTTTTCCATAGCTTTGATGAAAATCGGTATTTCCAGAATGTTGGAGCCAATGTGCTGGTGCAAGCCGATAACCCGCAATCCATATTTTTTGGCCAGTTCACGCAGTTCACTTAGATGGGAAATATCGATGCCGAACTTGCTGTCCGACCCGCCCGTAATGACGTGCGCGTGGTGACCGGCGCCGATACCCTGGTTCAAACGCACGGAAATATCCCGGCCCGGAAAATTCCGGCCGAACATTTCCACCTGGGTCAATGAATCAAGATGAACCCGAACTCTTTGTTTTACGATCCAAACCAATTCGTCCTCGTCAATACTGCTACAGGTAAAGGTGATTTTGGAAACGGGCACGCCGACCCGCCTCGCGACCCTGATTTCTTCGGGACTCACGGTCTCGATGCCGAAACCCGCTTTGGCGATCAATCTCACGATTTCCGGGTTCTCGTTGGCTTTGGAGGCGTAATAAAGGACCAGCCCGGAAAAACTGGGTTTCAATTCCCGGCACCGCCTGCCAATTAAATCGCCGTCGTAAACATAAAGCGGCGAACCAAATTTTTCCGTGAGCTGAAGGGGCGATATTCCGCTATTGGCCAGTTTTCTGTTTTTACTCATACGTTCATCCATTATACAGAAATTCTATGAACAACTCGAAAATGCTTCAAAAAACCTTTACACTGATTGAGATATGTTAATTGACGACGTAAAAATCAAAGTCTCGGCGGGAGACGGCGGAAAAGGCGCGGTGGCTTTCAATAAAAACCTGATGAGCTTGGGCCCGACCGGCGGCACGGGCGGCGGCGGCGGCAGTATTTACGCGGAAGGCATATCCGACATAGGCGCGTTGGGAAAATTCCGTTTCAAAAAAGAATTCAAAGCCGAAAACGGACTTGACGGACGCGACCAATTCCGCGACGGCCATGACGGCAAAGACCTGATTCTAAAACTCCCTATCGGGACCTGCATTCATAATTTAACCCATGGTACCGAAGTTTCCATAGAAAAGACCGGCGAGCGGATTCTTTTGGCAAAAGGCGGCCTGGGCGGCCGGGGCAACTTTCATTTCCGCTCTTCGCGCAACACTTCCCCCATGGAATCGAGGCCCGGTTCTTCGGGAGAAAGCTTCGAATTAAGGCTTGAGCTCAAACTCATCGCGGACGTCGGTTTCGTGGGCCTCCCGAACGTCGGGAAATCCAGTTTGCTGAACACCCTCACCAACGCCAAAAGCAAAGTGGCGAACTATCCTTTCACCACTCTCGAACCGAACTTGGGAGCTTATTACGAGCTTATCCTCGCCGACGTTCCGGGACTCATCGAAGGTTCTTCAACCGGCCGCGGCCTCGGGATAAAATTTCTCCGCCACATAGAACGCACCCGCATTCTTTTCCATTTCATTTCGAGCGAATCCCCCACTCCCGTGAAGGATTACAGGACAATACGCAAAGAACTGGGACGCTACAATGAAGAGCTTCTCAAAAAACCGGAGTGGATTTTCCTCACGAAAAGCGACCTCAAAACGGAGCCGGAACTGAAAAAGAAAATGACGGCTCTGAAGAAACTGGCAAAAAGCGTAATCGCGATATCCATAATCGACGATGCGAGCATGAAAAGGGTGGAGAAGATACTGAACGAAATCAAGAAAGAGAAATAACCGGTTCAGCCTCTGCTTGAAAAACGGCGTGGATACGGACGCGGGACATTCCGAGCCGGCGGCAATTGGGGAAGCGCCGAAGGCGGAAGCGCCGCCCGCATAAGCCGTTCAATGTCGCGGACGTCGGCTTTCTGGTCGGGCGTCGCGAATGAAACAGCATGGCCCACGGCTCCGGCCCGGGCAGTGCGCCCGATACGATGGATGTAATCTTCCGGATTTGAAGGAAGGTCGTAATTTAGCACGAGTTCAATCCCTTTCACGTCGATGCCGCGGGCGGCGATATCGGTTGCGACAAGAATCCTGTATTTTCCGTTCCGAAATCCCTCAAGCGCGTCTTTTCGCTGATTGAGCGTCCTGTTGGAGTGAATTTCCGCCGCGACGTGTCCCAGAGCGCGGATGCGGACGGCAATTTTTTTTGCGCCGAACTTCGTTCGCGAAAATACGAGCACGGACCCTCTGTATTCCTGAAGCAGTTTTTCAAGGAGCCGGAACTTATCCGGTTTTGAAATGAAGAAAAGTTCCTGAGTAACTTTCTCGATTGCCGTTCCCGAAGGCGCTATTTCAATCCGCAGAGGCAGTTTCATATACGAGTTCGCAAGTTTAACGATTGCTTCCGGCATGGTTGCCGAGAAAAGCATCGTTTGCCGAGCGCGCGGCACTTCCCGGAGAATTTTCTCAAGCTGGGGCGCGAACCCCATATCAAGCATCCGGTCGGCTTCGTCGAGCACAAGCACGGCTACGTCTTTAAACGAAACGTTTCTTTGATGAAGATGGTCGATTATTCTTCCCGGCGTACCCAAAATAATCATTGGGTTTCTGCGCAGTGTCTGCAACTGGGCGCGCGCCGACTCTCCGCCTATCAAAAGCGAAGTCCGCACGCCGAGAGAGCCGCCGATTTTTTTGAGCGCTTCCTCAACCTGAAAAGCCAGTTCCCGGGTGGGTAAAATCACGAGACTGCGCTTGCCGCGAAGAGCCGCCTGAACCAAAGGAACGCCGAAAGCCAGCGTTTTGCCGGTGCCGGTCTGGGCAAGCCCGATAAGGTCTTTGCCCTCGAGCGCGGGAGGAATGGATTTTTTCTGAATGGGCGTAGGCGCCGTAAAACGCAGTTTCTCAAGAACCGTGAGGATATTCGGCGCGATGCCGAAACCGTAGAAACCGGTGCTTTCTTCCATAAAATCATTAAAACCTATTTTTCCGCTTTTAGCGAATAGGACAGTCTCCTTCGATTGCCGTTTTACAGCGGACGTTTTAAACTGAAGGGGCTATGGAAGAGACGGTGATTACAAAAAGAAACCCCATCGTCCTGATCCGGTTTTTCGTCCTCATCGAAGTCCTCGCTTTCGGCCTGTACTTTTTTAGCACTTTTTTGGACGAATACAAGCAGCTGATTTACGATTTTCTGCCCATTTCCGGTCTTCTTTCCTACACCGCTTTCAAATTCCCCTTTCTTTCAATCCTCCAGTTTCTGATTACGGTCTACGCCTTCCTTAGGTGGTATTACGAGGCCTATACCGTAAAACCCGGCTCGATATCCCACCAGCGGGGAGTTCTTATCCGGCGCATGAGAAAAATACCGATTGACAAGTCGTCCGAAATCACTGTTTCCGCGGGACTTCTCGGCAAATTGCTTCAATACGGAAACATAAGAATAAAAAACGAATCCGGAGGCAATATGACTCTCGCCGACGTCTCCCGGCCGCAAAATATCCTGGAAACGATAAAGGAATATCTCGACCCTTCGCTCCGTTTTTTCAAGCCCAACCTGGATCGGCTCTTGAAAGAAGCCGAACACGAACGGCTGGAATTCAAGTCCTCCTTCCGTTTCGATTACAAGACCAGCCAGGTAAACCGCAATCTTGAAAAAACGGTAATGAAAACCGTCGCCGCTTTCCTGAACTCGAATGGCGGCCATGTCGTAATCGGCGTTGATGACAAGAAAAACCCGATTGGCCTCGTAAACGACTACAAAACTCTTTCCCGGGAAAATAAAGACGCCTTCGAAAATCACTTCACGAACATTTTTAACAACATGATCGGTCCGGAGTTCCGCCATAAAATAAATCTTTCTTTCCATAACTTCGGTGGCAACGAGGTTTGCGTCGTCGAGGCCATTGCGAGCGAGAGACCGGTTTACCTGAAAAATGACGACAACGAATTTTTCTACATCCGCACCGGGAACGCTTCAACCGCCTTAAAACTGAGCGAAATCGAAGAATACCACCGCACCCGATTCAAGTCCCAGCCCGGAAAAAACTGATGCGCTTCATTTTGATTTCGGCGATAATCCTTGTCGGCGCGGCTCTCGCCGTCGTCTTTGTTTTAATCCCGGCAGAAAACGAAGTTTCTCTCGTTCCGCCCGAGCCGACCGCTTCGCTCGCATCCCCCGCCCCGGAGGTTTTGCCCGAGCCCGAAGAAGAAAAACCGCCGGCGACCGCGGAGATTTTGAACTCAAAAATCCAAACCGGCGAAACACTGATAGTGGAATTGAGTGAAGAACCCGTAAACGTTATTTTCGACGGTAAAGAAGTAAGCGCTTTTCCCTACCGAGAGAGTTTCCGGGCCGTAATCCCCTTTGCCCTCGGCACGAAAACCGGCATCCATAATTTCTCGGCGGAGTTTACGGATAGTCCCTCAATTCAAAAAACCATCGCCATCATCGCCAAAGTTCAGCAAATAATTGTTTTCCCTCCTCCGCCGGAACTCGGGATGACCGACAAGCAAATCGTCCAAAACCTTTCCGTGTCCAACACCGATTTGAGGAAAATAGTCGCCGAAGTCGAAGAAATCACTCGTTTTGCCGAACCCTTTGTTCTGCCCGTGGGCGAAGAGTTTGTCGTCTCCAGTCCTTTCGGTGAAATCCGGAAAACCGGGGAAGAAGAAATCGTCCACCTGGGCGTTGATTTCGACGTTCCCAAAGGGACGGCGGTTCACGCCATAAACGACGGAACGGTTAAAAACGCTTATCTTGATTCAATCTACGGCAATTCCGTAATCGTTGACCACGGGCGCGGCATCTATTCCCTTTACCTTCACCTCGACTCAATGAGCGTAAAGTCCGGCGATACGATCGAAAAAGGAGAAACTTTGGGTTTCGCCGGCAGTTCCGGCTTATCGAGCGCTCCCCATCTTCATCTTTCGGTAAAAATAAACGGCGTCTCGGTGGACCCCATTCAGTTCATTGAAGCGTTCAGATAATTGTGGTAATTTTTAGATATGCCCAAAACAAAAATCATCGGATACGCGCTTTTGAACGCGGCGATCGCGGCGGGTTACGTAATGCTCATTGCGCTTTTTATGACAAACATCGAGACAATCGTCGGGCCGGAGACGGGAATACTCGGCCCCACCGCGTTTCTCCTT
Organism: uncultured Candidatus Saccharibacteria bacterium; assembly: GCA_964528065.1. Lineage (GTDB taxonomy): Bacteria > Patescibacteriota > Minisyncoccia > UBA6257 > GWB1-50-10 > CAZGHF01. The sequence continues at coordinate 5,249 of CAZGRD010000004.1, read as the reverse complement.
ACCTTCGTCATCTCGGCGGCGGTAATGGGCGTGGTGGTCTTCGGCCGGCCGGTTGTGTGGTACCTAAACGACCGCAAAAGAGAAGCGATTGACCTTATCATCTACACCATATTTTTCCTGATAGTAATCGCGCTTATCGTGTTTCTCTCGTTGGCGCTTAATTACTAATGGAACCTAGGTTATTTATCGCGACGAAAGCTTTGGTAATCCATAACAAGAAAGTATTGCTTCTCTGCGAATCGGGGCAATACGAAGACGGAACCAACGCCGGCCGTTACGACGTGCCGGGCGGACGCTTAAAGCCGGGCGAGAAATTTGACGAAACGCTGCTGCGCGAAGTGCACGAAGAAACCGGCTTGCGGATAAAAATCATAAGACCGGTTGCCGTAAACGAATGGCGGCCGGAAGTAAAAGGAGAAAAATGGCAAATTGTCGGAGTTTTCTTTGAATGCTCCACCGATTCAGATAAAGTATCTTTGAGTAGCGACCACGATTCTTATCTCTGGATTAATCCCAAAGAATATGCTTCGTACCCAATTATAGAAAATCTAAACAAAGTGTTTTCCGAATATCTAAAAATCATAAAATGAAACGCGTAATCATAGTCCATGGCTGGGACGGTTACCCGGAAGCAGGGTGGTTTCCGTGGCTTAAAAATGAGTTGGAAAAGAAAGGTTTCGAGGTTTTGGTACCGCAACTCCCCCAACCCAAAGTCCCAAGAATAGAAAACTGGGTGCCGAAATTAACGGAGACAGTCGGCACGCCGGACGAAAACACCTATCTCGTGGGCCACAGCATGGGCTGCCAGACAATCGCCCGTTACCTTGAAGCGCTGCCGGAAGGCGTAAAAATCGGCGGTGCCGTCTTTATCGGCGGATTTTTCAAGCGGCTAACCGACATTAACGGCGAAGAAGAGCAGGAAGTCGTTAACCACTGGCTTAAAACGCCGCTCGATTTACAAAAAGTAAAATCGCATCTCTTGGGAAGCATCGCCATCTTTTCCGACAATGACCATTTCGTGCCGCTCGATAACACGGGCGATTTCCGCGATAAACTCGGCTCGGAAATCATAATCAAGAAAGAGATGGGCCATTTCAGCGGAGGAGACAAGACGTTTGAATTACCGACGGCTCTCGAGAGCGTTTTAAAACTAGCCGGACAATAAAATGCTTCCCAAAAAATTAATTCTGCTTCTTTTGGTAATCCTCGCGGTAGCAATGGTAATTTATGCCATTTTCCTGGGCATCGGTCTTCTTTTCAGCTATATCTAACAAAATGAGAGACGTAACTCTTTGCTTTCTGACAAACGGAGATAAAATCTGCCTCGCTATGAAAAAGCGCGGCTTCGGCGAGGGTAAATGGAACGGCATCGGCGGGAAAGTGCACGACAATGAGACCATAGAGGAGGCAGCTGTCCGGGAACTAAAAGAAGAAATCGGAGCGGAAACGAACGTCGGGGAACTTCAAAACGCCGGAAACATAAAGTTTCTTTTCAACGAACACCCCGACTGGAATCAACGCATGCATATATTCCTCGTTAAAAATTGGGAAGGAGAACTCCGGGAATCCGACGAAATGCGCCCCGAGTGGTATGATAAGAGCAAACTGCCTTACGAAAAAATGTGGGTTGACGACTCTTACTGGCTCCCCTTGGTTCTCTCCGGTAAAAGAATAGAAGGAGAATGTTATTTCAAGGGCAAAGGAGGCGAAATAGACAAGTTCGACATAAAAGAAATTTAAATGTCTTTAATGTAGGATGCTCGTCGTAGGCGGCGCCGCCATCGCCCTAGGAATCCTGGTCGGCAATATTTTTAAAGTTTAGCGACCGTTTTTATCGTTTCACCACCTTCTCAATATCTTCAATTTCTTTCTTTACAAGTTTTTCCGCATCGTCTAAATCTTTTTTAAGCCGTTTGACGATTTTCTCTTCTTCTTCGGTAAGCTGACGTTTTGTTTTGGTCTTTTCAAGCATTTTGACCTGTTCGCGAATATCTTCCTTTAACAAATCAAAGGCTTTATGAAGCGTCTGCTCCGCTTCGCGAACCTCACTTTTCACCTTTTTTCTAAAGGCGGCAAATTTGTGCCAGCCGTACCAGATGAAAAATAGGAGGATAAATACAAGGGCGACAAGAGGCACTACCACCGCGAGGAAGTCAATCGCCCAGCTTCCTACGCGAAAGATTGCCGATTTTGCCACTACAATAGTTATTTTCTCGCTCAGCAAGCTTTTTGCGCCTCTATTATCGATCACTTGAGCTTGAACGTTATATACCCCGCTTTCCAATTTCTTGGACCAAATAAAGGTAAAATCCCCGGACGAGTTGCTTTTAACTCTCTGCTCCAGTGCTTTTTCATTTCCTCGGAACAAAAATAAATCTACATCGGAATCCGGATATGTTTTTCCTCCTATTTCCAGCAAATCCCCTTCTGTAATGTTCTCCTCGTACCTTGTAATTTTGGGTGATTCCAAAGCCAAAATTTCAAATTCTTCCGCCGCAGCTGAGGTATTTCCCGCTTTATCATATACCTGCACCACAACGGTATTTTTGCCCGGATCTTGCGGGGGCAACGCATAAGGGTTGGATAAAATAAGGTTAGGGTCGACTTCGAAGAAATCTCCGCTTCCGATTTTTATTCTGTAATAACGAATACCAGAGAGTGCATCGGTAGTATTGAAATTAATTATCGGACTTGGGTCAAAAATCTCTTTTCCATGGACAAATTCTATAGAAAAGGGGTCTGGCGGTTCGGTGTCAATCTGGAAACGGAAATGAGCAATGCCGCCCCAGCCATTCTCATTTTTAAATTGAGCGTGGAAATACCAGATACCATCCTCAAAATCATCAATTTCTTTTGAAGTAATGGGCGGAGAATAAGTAACGGTGGGGATTGCCTGGGGCAGTTTCCCGACAAGGAGACGAACAGCCGTCACGTCTTCGGGAACATCCCAATTGAATGCCGCTTTCGTCGCCTGGTACCAATTCGAAGAATCGGGGTGGGTAGAAGAACGAATTTGGGGAGCGGCCGGCGTACCGGCAATAGCTGAAGGAGCGGTGACTTCCGGCGCCGAAGACGGGATATCACCCAAGCCGAAACTGGCGCTGCCAAGACCGGTAAGAATATTGGTCCCCAAGCCGTCGTTTGCCAAAACCGAGCCGGAAGAAAAAGTGAGAGCCGCGGTGCCGGCCGCTTTTACCCGAAAATTCAAAGTAATAATTTTCCCGCCGGAACCGGTAAAACCGGGGTTGGGAACAATCCCCTCAAAATTCAGGATTCCACTCTGATTGAAAAAAGCCGGTTCTTGAACCCAGAGCGTGATGATGGAACCGGTCTTGGAAATAGAAATGACTTCCAATTTGTCTTGCGGGAAACTTACGACGCCGGAGGCGGCGTTCATCGCCTGGTCGGCGCTTGAAACATAAACCCCCACCGACAAATTGCCGCCGATGTTGGAAGTACCGGTGGAAGGCACAAAATACAGGGTGGCGGCTTGAACGGTCTCAAAACCGGCCAAAAAAGCGAATAGGGTAAAAACCGCCGCTAAAACTATCTTTTTCGCCATAGAAATTTTCTCCAAAAAAGAACGATTAAATCCAGAATTATAATCATTATAACCCAGGGAAGAACGTTCTCGGACCAATTAAGTGGATAAGTCGGAGCGAGTTCGGTAACCCGCTCGTTGCCTCGCTCATCAATGGCTTTCACGTAAATGCGGCTCCGCAGGTTCTGGTCCTTCAAGAGATAAGGACTTTCCGCAACCGTCCAAAACCGAAAATCCAAAAATGTCCGTTTTTCGAGAACTTCGTAGTTTTTAATCCCCGATTCTTTATCTTGAGTATTGAAAATCAGAAACCAACGACCGTCAAAAATTGTCGGGTCGGCGGTGACGAGCGGCACAAATTCCTGGGGCGGTTCATCGTCGGTCAAAAATTCCTCTTTTTTGCTCTCGGACTTGGAATCTTTTCCGTTTACGGTCAAAGTAAGTGCCGAAATCGTAAGTTCAACGAGTGTGCCTTCGCCATCATTACGAAGAGCGCGAACGTTACCAAAACCAATTTGTCCCGTCCCGACGTTTTTTCCTTCAAAAATAATACTGAAGAGGCGGGCGGGCTGCAGACCGAAAGGAGAAAGAACGTTGCCGAAACCGCCCGGCGTGACGCCGCTCCATTTGATACGGCCGTCGGCTTCGTCAAAATGAGGTTTTTCAAGCCAAAAAGTGATGACCGAGTCGCGTTCAAAAACGCCAACTACCTCGACTAGTTCGACCGGGAAAACGATTTCGCCTTCAATTGCGTTTAGCGTTTCATCGCCGACATCGGCAAAAACATCAACCAATAATTCTTCGCCGACACCGACTTCGGAGACGGCGGTTTTCAAATACAGTT
>CAZGRD010000004.1:0-854 GCA_964528065.1 uncultured Candidatus Saccharibacteria bacterium | reverse complement strand
TCAGCCGCGAATGCCTGATTAAAATAAAACAAACCGACTGCCAAAACGAAAAATTTTAAAGTATTCTTCATAATCAACCGGAAAAGTGAAAAGCCATGATGCTAAAGTCAATCAAGTCCACTTTGCCGTCCCCGCTTAAATCGGCGCTTGAGGGCGGCGAGGGCCGTTTGTACCAGTAAGCAACGATGGAAAAATCAACGATGTTTACCCGACTGTCGTTGTTCAAATCCCCCTTGGAAACGGCCGCCGCCTTGGCGATGTTTTTCGTGCCAACCAGAAAGCTGATGCTCTTGGAAAATGAACTGACTTCCCCGCCCCAAGCGGACTTGGAACGGGTAAAGTGCTGTTCCCGGGTAAGAGATGAGGTATCGAAATTATAGAGATAAACGCCGTCTTTGGCAGCTTTGGTTTTCACGAAAACTTCTTCGTCGGAGGCGACGCCGATGGTAATTTCGCTGTCGGGAGAGGTTTGGCCAAAAATAGCAATGTCGTCCCCGCGTTTTACTTCACTCTTGTCAACGTTAATGGTCGGCATAAGAAAGATACCGGATATATTATTGGTAGCGCCGGCAGTAACGCTTATCGGAAAAGTGAGAAGGCTCGACCTGTTCCCTTTATTGTCTTCGCCGTAAACGCTAAAAATGTAATTGCCGCCGGTAAGGCTGGAAAGCGATACCTGGAAAGAAGCATCCGAGAGAGCCACGGTTGTTGCGGCTACTTGAGCATCTTTTAGAATAGTAACCGTGCTTTTGGGATAAGCCCGGCCCCTGAAGTTGACGACGGTTTGAACGGGGGCATACCCGCCGCCGCCTCCGCCGCCTCCTCCGCCGGCCGGCGGCGTTGAGGGCGGATCA
>CAZGRD010000003.1:38084-40752 GCA_964528065.1 uncultured Candidatus Saccharibacteria bacterium | reverse complement strand
AAACGACGCGCGCCCCGACTTCCGAAGAAGGCGGGGCGCTGTTGCGTTGAGGTGGGTCGGTCAGCCGCTCACCACGGAGTACCGCACAAGCGAGCGGCGGCACTCGGGCGTGAAGATAGACTTGCCAGGTACCACCGCCGATCCGAAGCCGGCGCCGGAGAACGAGAAGCCGCTCACGATGAACGACTTCGTGCCTTCCGCTCGGCACTCGACGGTCGCACCGACGACGAAGTAGATCTCGTACTGGTGGTACGACGGTCTGTTCGGTTTGACTACCGCCGTTGCAGGGATCTGGAACTCGGCTCGCCAGTGGTTCGGGCCGACGGGGCGGACGAAGTAGACGATCTTGTCCACTCGTTCCACCACGCCATCGGCGTAGCGGCGGTTCATCTGAACCACCGTGGCGGGTGAGAACCGAACCGGCCTTGTCGTCGGTCCGTTCACCCACTCGAGGTTCCACTCGATGACGAGCGGCGTGGCGCCCGGTTGGATGCTCCCGAATTCTTCTGCCACACCGAGGGTGTGTGCCTCGGCGGTACTGGTGCTCCACCGGCCGATGTACTCTTCACCGACCGAGCTGATCGGCCAGTAGAAATCGTTCCACTGAGGCGTGACGCCCGCGGTGTGGTCCGCGAGAGCGCCGCCCAACGGCCCGGTTCGCTCGATGGTCGCCGAGAACTCGAAGTTCTCGATCCCGATGATCGGCTCGGTCGGCGTGCCGTCGTCGCAGGCGGCGACGCTGACGAGCGCGATGAGCGCGAGGCACCAGACGAAAATCCTGCGTGACTTCATGATGTCTACCTCCGTGTGAGGCGAGGGGACGAGCCCTCTCGCGTGGGAATAGCTTTTTTAACTTTACCACATATTACAAAATATGTCAAATACGAAAAAGGCGCCGTACCCGGGAGGGTCGTGCACCTTTTCTTCGCTTGTGGCGGGGGCATACCGTTTCCGCCCTCGCTAGTTCTTCGGGGTGATGCCCTGCAACTTCATGAGGTGCAGGACGAACTTGGGAACCGGAGAGAACGCGGGATGGTTCCTGATGTTGTTCCCCGGCCTGACGCGCCGAACGAACCCCATCTTGATGAGTCCTCGAATCCCGACGAAGAGCTTGCCGATGGAGTATTCCTTCTCCATTGCCTTTCGGCCGAGCGTCGGCCAGTCCACAGCAACCCATGTGCCGACTTCCTGCGAGCAGCCGATGATGAGAACGGCGGCCCACTCCCGCTCCGCTTTACCAAATGTGGAGAGGAGAGCCTTGCGTCTGACGTCAATCGTTCCTGGTCCGCAGGGCATCTCTTCTCCCTCCAGCAGGTACAACCCCTTCTCCAGTTGTCTCATGGTTCTACCCCCCCCTGTGGCGTAGGTGACAAGATAAGCCCAGAACGGGCTTGCTACTCTTGATTTTGGCGTATCAAGTCGTGAAGTTCAAGAGAGTTTACTTAGTGGCCAGGGAGGGATTTGAACCCTCACGCCCTTGCGAGCACGGGATTTTGAGTCCCGATTGTCTACCAATTCCAACACCTGGCCGAATTTATTTGATAGTACAATAAATAAGCGATATAGTAAATGAAGTTTTAAAATTATGGCGCGCGTTATTTCAATTTTTAACCAGAAGGGAGGGGTCGGCAAGACAACGACCGCGATGAATTTGGGCGCCTATCTTGCGATGCAGGGGAAGAGGGTGCTTCTCATTGACTTCGACCCGCAATTTAACGCCACCGTCGGCTGCGGCGTGCGCTACGGGGCGGACGAAACCATCTACCACGCCTTGCTTGCCGGGGCCGCTCCCGAGCGGGTGATAAAGCAAACCTTTCTCGCGAATTTCGACATCGCGCCGGCTTCGGCCGATTTGGCCGGGGGACTCATTGAGCTCGTAAATCTTCCGGACCGCGAGATGTATCTTAGAAATTTTGTGAGCCGTCTGCGGAACAATTATGATTTCATTCTCATTGACCTGGGGCCGAGTTTGAATCTCTTGACTATTAACGGCCTAATGGCTTCCGACGAGGTCATCGTTCCCATTCAGTGCGAGTACTACAGTTTGGAAGGTTTGAGCCAGCTTCTGCAGACCATAGATTTGGTGAAGGTGAATCTCGGCCACGACATTAAGGTAGCCGGGGCGCTCCTTACGATGTACGACAAGCGGGAAAAACTTTCCCGCGAAATTGCCCGGGAGGTGCGGCGCCGGTTTCCTTACCGCGTCTACGAAGTGGAAATTCCCCGCTCAATTGCCCTAGCTGAGGCGCCGAGTTTTCAGAAGCCCGTCGTTTTATACGCCCCCCAGTCGGCCGGTGCTCGGGCCTACGAAATGCTCGCAAGAGAGGTTGTTGGCGGGGAAGAAACCCCTCCCGGACCGGTTTTTTCCACATTTGACATAAATTAATCTTCTTTTATCATTTTCCTTAGTTCGTGGCTTTCGGGGTGTCTCGGGCGCCCTCGAGGAAGGGAGCGTACGGTCCTAAATCAAGGGCCGCTCATTCATTTCGGGTGTTTACGGACTCATGCGCGTGCATGCAAACTAAAACAGAGGTAGGTGCGGTCAAAATCCGCGGAAACGACTACTTCATACATTTCGAGGTGTTCTTTAATTAATTATTTATTAAGACTCGAAATCTCACTTGGAGGAAACTTTCTGCGGAGCTTGGCCAGGCCCCTCTGTTTTGGT
>CAZGRD010000003.1:0-37984 GCA_964528065.1 uncultured Candidatus Saccharibacteria bacterium | reverse complement strand
TAAGATTAAATTAATGCTTGGAAAAGGCTTAGAATCTCTCATTCCGAAAAAAGACAATAAGGCGCCCCAAACCTTTCCTTCGGGAAACAAAGAATCCGAACGGGAAATTTTACCGCCTCAAAACAGAGAGCCGGTTCTCGTAAGCGGAGCGGCGAAGCGCTCCCATGAATCCATTTTTCATATTGAAGTTGAAAAAATACAGCCGAACCCCTATCAGCCGCGCCGGGCTTTCAATCAGGAAGATTTGCGGGAACTCGCCCAATCAATCCGGGAGTTCGGAATCATTCAGCCGCTCGTCGTTACCAAAATCGAGAACGAGACGCCGACCGGCACCGAAGTTTCGTATCAGCTTATTGCCGGGGAGCGCCGGCTCATGGCCGCGAAGCTCATCGGTCTTCCGGTCGTGCCGGCGATCGTGAGGCGTTTTGACGTTCATCAAAATAAGCTGGAGGTAGCCCTCGTCGAAAACATTCAGCGGAGCAACCTGAATCCGATTGAAGCCGCCCGGGCCTACGCCCGCCTTCAGGACGAATTCAATCTTACTCAGCGGGAAGTCGCGGCAAAAATCGGCAAGAGCCGGGAAACGGTCGCAAACGCCGTCCGGCTTCTCGGTCTTCCCGGCAATATTCAGGACGCTCTTGCGGAGGGCCGGATAAACGAATCCCAGGCCCGGGTTATTCTCGCTTCCGCCGATCCGGCAAGGCAAAACGAACTCTTCGAAAGGTTTTTAAGCGGCACGACCGTTGCCAAAACCAAAAGCGAGTTTCCGAAACCGGTTGACCCGGAGTCGAAATACTGGGAAAAACGCCTTGAGGAAAAATTGGGATATCCGGTTGAGATTCAAAGGAAAGAGGGCCGGGGCAAGATAGTGGTGAAATTCAATTCGGAGGCGGAGTGGCAAAATCTGCTCGATAAGGTTATTGGGAGTGAAACGGAATAGCCCCTAGCGGTTGAATTTGGAGCTTACTTCTTTTACGCCTTCCACGCTTTTTATTTTCACGAGAAGTTTTTCGATTTTTGTTTTTGAGAGCGGCTCGGTCCTTACGGTCACGGTTGAAAGAACGCCGCGCTTATCGGTGGAGCTTTGGAGATAGGTGATGTTTATCTTCATCGCGCTGAATTCACCGGTGACGTCTTTCAAAAATCCGGGCCGGTCGCGGTTAACTATTTTGAATTCCGTACTCTCGGGCTCGCGGCTTGCCGGAAAACGAGTTACCTTTCTTATCATTCCTTTAATTTGGTCTCTCGCAAGGGAAGTTTTAATGAACCGGAGCCAGCCCTCCGAGGGATTTTTCCCGCGCTGGGTCATGATTTCCACCATGTCGCCGGAACGGAGTTCGTAGTCAAGCGGCACTATTTTTCCGTTTACCTTCGCCCCGACACACTGGTTGCCGATTTCACTGTGGATGTGATAAGCGAAATCTACCGGCGTTGCTCCGTGGGGCAGGTCAATTACGTCGTTGTGGGGCGTAATTACGAAAATCCGTTCCTTGAAGAAATCGACGGCGAGCGAGTCCACAAAGTCCTTGTCGGAAATGTTCTGCTGCCAGCTGCGGAGCTGTTCCACCCAAAGAAGCTCTTTGTGGTTTCGCACGCCCCGCCAGTTCCGGCCGTTGCGTTTCGAGCCCTTTACTTGTTCGTAAGCCCAATGGGCGGCGATACCGAGTTCGTCTTCTCTGTGCATTTCCTCGGTGCGGATTTGGAACTCGGTGATTTTGTTGTCTCCGGCAAAAACGGTGGTGTGTAAGCTTCGGTAGCCGTTGGGCTTCGGTCTTGCGATATAGTCCTTTATCCGGCCCGGCAAGGGCGGCCATATTTTATGGATTATCCCCAAGGTTGCATAACAGTCTTCGACTGTTTTTACGACGATGCGGAGAGCAACCAAATCGTAGATTTTTTCGAAGTCCATGTCGTGGCGGTGGAGCTTCTTATACAAACTGGAGTAGCGTTTGGCCCGGGAATCGACGGCAATCGGTCTTATACTGTTTTTCAAAAGAAGTTTTTTGACGAGCGGTTTGAGTTCTTCGGCGTATTTTTCCCTTTCTTCGAATTTTACCTTAACGTTTTTCAAGAGCCACTTGTATTCTTCGGGATGAAGAAAAGGAAAAGTGAGGTCCTCCAGTTCGCCGGAGAGGCGCTGCATGCCGAGGCGGTAGGCGAGCGGCGCGTAAATTTCGCTCGTTTCCCAGGCAAAACTTTTCTGCCGCTCGGGCGGCAGAAATTTCAAGGTGAACATATTGTGGTGCCGGTCGGCGAGCTTCACGATAACTACCCTCAAATCGCGGCTGAAGGAGATGATGAATTTCCGGAGGGTTTCTACGTTCTGGTCCTTTTCCGGGAAGGGGACTTTGTCGAGTTTTGTAAGGCCGTCGACGATGGAGGCGATTTCCTTGCCGAACCGCTTTTCGATGTCACGGAGGGTATAGCTCGTGTCTTCGATGACGTCGTGGAGAAGGGCGGCGGCAACGGACTCATCATCAAGCCCCCACTCGCTTACGGTTTCGGCCACCGCCTCGCAATGGGAAAAATAAGGTTCGCCGCTATTGCGTTTTTTGTCTTTGTGAGCCTCCTTCGCGAAATCAAAGGCCTCGCGAACGGAGCTTTTTTGCGGATATTTTTGAAGCCAACCCGTATCCATCAGGAGTTTTAATTTTACCTTCCGGGAACTCTCTTGACAACCTTCGGCGCTCCGCTAAAATATCATAACTGGATTGGCAATAAAAGGTCGTGAGTGCCAATAAAAGACAAACCTATGAACTTTAAACCATTATCGAATCACGTTTTCATAGAACCGATTGAGGAAGAAAAAAAGTCCAAATCGGGAATAGTTTTGCCGGAGACGGCCGAGAAGGAAAAACCGGTGAAGGGGAAAATCCTCGCCGTCGGTCCGGGCAAATTAAGCGAAAAGGGAGAGCGGACACCGATGTCGGTCAAAATCGGCGATGTCGTCTTGTTCAAAAAATACGGACCCGATGAGGTTGAACTCGACGGCAAGAAATATTTGGTCGGCGACGAGGACGATATCCTCGCAATCATCGAATAAATTCAACATGGCAAAGAAAATTTTATTCAACGAAGAGGCGCGAAGCGCCATAAAAAAAGGCATAGATAAGCTTTCCGAAGCGGTCAAGATGACGCTTGGTCCCCGGGGGCGGGCGGCGGTTATCGAAAAGGGCTACGGTGCGCCCCAGGTTACTTTTGACGGCGTCTCCGTCGCCAAAGAGATAGAACTTGAGGATAAATTCGAAAATCTCGGCGCCGATTTCATAAAGCAGGCGGCCGACAAGACCAACGACAATGTCGGCGACGGCACGACCACTTCGGTGGTTTTGGCTCACGCCATGATTGAAGAAGGAGAAAAAGCCATTCGCGAGAAGGGCTTCAACGTCATCCAGCTCGCCGAAGAACTGAAGAAAAAGAGCGAGAGCATCGTCAAAAAATTGGAAAGCCAGAAAGAACTCATAAACGACAACAAAAAAATAGAGGAAGTCGCTTCTCTTTCGGCCAAAGACGGCGGAATCGGCAAGCTCATTGCCGAAGTGATGGGGAAAATCGGCAAAGAGGGAGTGGTTACGGTTGAGGATTCCAACACCATCGGCAATTCCTACGAGATGGTTGAGGGCCTTCAGTTCGACCGCGGCTACGTTTCGGGCTACATGATTACGAACCCCGAGCGGATGGAAGCGGCGCTAGAGGAGCCCTACGTTCTCGTAACCGACCGGAAGATTTCGGCGATAAGCGATCTTCTGCCGCTTTTGGAGAAAGTAATTCAGTCCGGCAAGAAAGAACTTTTAATCGTTGCCGAAGATATTGACGGCGAAGCGCTTGCCACCTTGGTCGTGAACAAGCTTCGCGGTACCTTCAACGTTTTGGCGGTAAAAGCTCCCGGTTTCGGCGACCGGAAAAAAGAAATGCTGGAAGACATCGCGATTGTGACCGGCGCCACTTTTATTTCCGAAGATTTGGGGAAGAAGCTCGAGAGCGCGGAAGTGGCCGACTTGGGCCGCGCCCGCCGGGTTGTCGCCGGCAAAGACTCGACTACCATCGTTGACGGCGGCGGCGTGAAGAGTGTCATCGAAGAAAGAGTCCACCGGCTCAAAGCCCAAATGAAAGCAACCGATTCCGATTTCGACAAAGAAAAATTGCAGGAACGATTGGGCAAGATTTCGGGCGGGGTGGCGGTGATAAAAGTCGGCGCGCCGACCGAATCGGCTCAGAAAGAACTTAAGCAAAGAGTGGAAGACGCCGTTCACGCGACAAGAGCGGCTATGGAAGAAGGCATCGTGCCGGGAGGCGGGATGGCTCTTTTCCACGCCGCGCCGGACGGCCCTTCGGAATCATCGTCGGTTAGCGGAGCCGTAAATCTTATTTTGAACAAAGCGAGAGAAGCGCCCCTTCGGGCCATCATCGCAAACAGCGGCGTAACGCCCGAAGAGATTATCGGGAAGCTGGCCGCCGAGAAGGATGTTTGGGTGGGTTTCAATGCCATAACCAATAAAATCACCAATCTTAAGGAAGCGGGCATCATCGACCCCTTAAAAGTCACCAAAACCGCTTTTTTGAACGCCATTTCGGTTGCCGCCACTTACCTTACGGTCGGGGTGGCCATTACCGAGATTCCGGAGAAGAAAGAAAAGGAAGGAGGGGCCCCGCCGATGTACTAGACCCCTTAAAACTCCAAAAACCCTCATAAAATGAGGGTTTTTGGTTGGGGGGTTGACTTCCCGGGCGGGGGTGGTACAATGGGAGGATAAGCCTATGAAACGGGCGATTTTTTTTGGAATAAAGGATTCTGCCTGGGCGAGAAAGGCCCTCCTCTTTATAGAAAGGAGGATAATTACGGGCTTTATCTCGGTTATGCTTGTAGCCATTGGTGTTGTTACCCCGATAAGGGGCCTTTTTCCGACGAAAGCCGTTGCCGACGACCGGCCGCCTTACCGGACAACCGAGGCGATTTTGACGGCCTATTCTTCAAGTTCCGATGAGACCGACGATACTCCTTTTACAACCGCTTCCGGGGGAAGCGTAAGGGACGGAATAGTTGCCAACAACTGTTTGTCCTACGGCACGGAAATTCAGATTCCCGAGCTTTTCGGCGACAAAACCTTCATCGTTGAGGACAGAAAACACTCCCGTTACAGCTGCAGTTGGGTAGACGTTTGGTACCCCTCCAAGGAAGAAGCAAAGGAGTTCGGCATTTCCCGCCGGGTGGAGGTGCGGATTTTTGACTAAAGAGAATTCGCTGTCAGCCAAAGAAAAACCGCAGGCTCGAGAGACGTGCCAGTTCGGCTTCGGTCCTAAGACCTTCAGCTCGAACATCCCTAACCTTCCCAAGTCTCTCTCACCCGCGGCTTTTCTCTGGACAAATTTAGCCAGACCTCTAGCTGACCGGGTTGCTGATTTGCCTGATTTTAGGACTTTGGTATAATTGTTTTATGAAAAACAAAACACTTTGGATTATCGTCGCGATAGTCGTCTTGGTCGGGCTTTACGTTCTTGCCGCCTACAACGGGCTGGTGACGAAGAGAGAAGATATTACCAATCAATGGGCGCAGGTGGAGACTCAGTACCAGCGGCGGTTCGACTTGATTCCCAACCTCGTGGAATCGGTCAAAGGAATCTTTGAACAGGAGCAAACCGTTTTTAACGCTTTAGCCGAAGCCCGGACGAGATATGCCGGCGCCGGCAGCGTCAGCGAAAAAGCCGCGGCCGCGACCGGAGTGGAAAGCGCGCTCGGCCGTCTTCTGGTTGTAATGGAAAATTATCCGCAGCTCCGCTCTTCGGAGAGTGTCCAAACATTAATGACTCAGCTTGAAGGAACGGAAAACCGGGTGAGCGTCGAACGGAAGAGATACAACGACGCGGTGCGGACTTTAAATGTTTCCGTAAAGCGTTTCCCGACAAATATCGTCGCCGGTCTTTTCGGTTTTGCCGAGGAAGTTTATTTTGAGGCCGTGGAAGGTGCCGAAACGGTTCCGGCAGTGGAGTTCTAAGGTGGTGAAGCGCTTATTACTACTTTTTTTAGTTTTTTTACCGCTCGTTGCTTTTGCCTACGCGAGTCCCGGCAATCCTTCGGGATTCGTAAATGACTTTGCCGGGGTCTTCGCTTCGGAAGAAAAGGCGGCGCTCGAGACGAAGCTCCAAAGTTTTACCGAGACGACCGGCAGTGAAATCGCGGTCGTAACGATAAAGTCGCTCGACGGGGATACCGTTGAAGATTACGCCAATGAACTTTTTGCCGATTGGGGAATCGGAAAGAAGGGCGAAGACAACGGCGTCCTTTTTTTGTTCTCGATTGAAAACCGGGAAATGCGGATTGAAGTCGGCTACGGTCTCGAAGGAGCCCTAACCGACGCCCAAAGCTATTGGATATTGCAGAATGTGGCGGTACCGGCTTTTCGGGAGGGGAATTATTATTTGGGCGCAAACGGCGTGGCGGATAAAATCATGGCGGCGATAAACGGCAGTGAAGTCATACCCAGCGCCTCCGAAAAAAACGGCGATAAGGATCTTCTTGATTCTATCGAAAAAATATTATATTTTTTTCTTTTTGTGTTTGTGTGGCTCGGGAGCGTTTTAGGCCGTTCCAAATCCTGGTGGCTGGGCGGAGTTTTCGGCGGTATCTTCGGAGTAGTTTTGGGTTTTATTTTCGGATTTCTCTATACCGGTATCATCGCTTTGGTGTCTTTCATCCCGCTCGGGCTTCTGTTTGATTTTACGGTTTCGCGCGCTTATCAACGCGGTAAAAAAACCGGTCATTATCCCTGGTGGATAGGCGGCAGCGGTCACGGCGGCCACGGCGGTTTTGGCGGATTCGGCGGCGGTTCCTCCGGAGGCGGCGGCGCCTCAAGCAGTTGGTAAAAATATGGTTGACCCGTACAAAGTAACCTGGACCGATAGATTGCTCGCCGCAACCGTTCTTAGGCTTTTTTCGAAAAGCGTCACGCCCAATCAGATCACGATTTTTCGTTTTATTACCATTCCTTTTGTGGCTTTCCTGCTTTCGACCGGCGAATATCGGTGGGCAACCGTTCTTTTTTTCATATCCGCTTTTTCGGACGCCTTGGACGGCGCCCTTGCCCGTACCAGCAACCAAGTGACCGAATGGGGAATCATGTACGATCCTCTGGCCGATAAACTGCTCATCGGATTTTCGGTCTTTCTGATTTTGCCCCAGTATCTCGACTCCCACATCGCTTTCACGATAATTTTAATAGAAATGATTTTGATTGGAATGGGATACTATTTCCGGAACTTCCAGAACAAACAATTTCAAGCCAACCGGTGGGGCAAGCGGAAGATGCTTTTTCAGTCGGTCGGCGTGATATTGGTTCTTCTCTATTCTATTTTTCCTCTTGGTTTTATTTTGACCGCTGCCGAGATAATTCTTTATGCGGCAATCGGACTTGCGCTAATGAGTCTTGTGACTTACAGTTTGTAAGGAATATATGAAGTCGTCTCAAAAAATAGTCGTCATGGCCCTTGGCGGCTCCGTTATTTTCCCCGATCACATTGATTGGGGTTTTTTGAGGCGTTTCCGCTCCTTCGTTTTGCGATACGCGAAAAAGGGAAGGAGGCTTGTGATTGTGGTGGGCGGCGGCCGTTTGAGCCGGATGTACGTCGAAGCGGCGGCAAAAGTAACGGCTGTAAAAAACGAAGACAAGGATTGGCTTGGGATTCACGCGACGCGCTCCAATGCCCATCTTTTGCGAACCATCTTTCGGGATATCGCCGACCCGGTGGTAATCGACAACCGCTATAAAATTAAGGAACCGAAATTTCCCTTGACCATCGCTTCCGGCTGGCGGCCGGGCTGGTCCACCGATTACGTGGCGGCGGTTCTTGCCCACGATTTCGGCGTGAAGGAATTCGTAATCGTGGGGAAGCCGGACGGAGTTTATACGAAGGATTTTATGAAGTACAAGGACGCCGAGCACATTCCCGAAATTACCTGGCGCAAATACCGAAAACTGATTCCGGCAAAATGGAAGCCGAGTTCGCACGCGCCCGTCGACCCGGTTGCCGCCCGGTTCGCCGAAAAAAATAAACTTGTTTCCGTCGTCTTGGCCGGCAAAGACTTGAAAAACCTGGAGGCGCTATTGAACAATAAAGATTTCAAAGGCACAATTATCAGGTAAGGAAGGGTGCATGAGTGGTTTAAATGGCAGTCCTGGAAAGACTGTGTGTCAGAAATGGCACCGCGAGTTCGAATCTCGCCCCTTCCGCGTGGTTAGTCAAAAAATATATCCGGTAAAATTAAAAGCTGGCAAAAACCAGAATCCAACTCTCGATACCCTTAAGAAAATCGCGAAAGCTCTTTAGGTGAGCGTTGATGATTTAATTAAATAAAAATATGACACGAGTATTTACACAAACATTTGGAGTAGTTGGCGGTCTCCTTGAACGAGATGGGAAAATTCTTTTAGTGCGCGAAGCGCAACGAAAAGGACCGGATAATGGAAAATGGAATCATCCAGCAGGTTGGATTGATGTTGGTGAAAATCCAGTTGAGGCAGTTAAACGAGAAGTATTGGAAGAATCCGGCTTTTCTTTCACGCCGAAATATCTCCTCGGCATTTATTCGTTAGTAAGAAAAGATATTGAGAAAGAACTTGGCGCTACACCTCACGCAATCAAAATTATTTTCATCGGAGATATTTCGGAAACATCAAGCGGAAAACTTGAAGATGATGTAACTGAAGCAAAGTGGTTTTCTCCCGATGAAATTTATGCGATGGACAACATGACTCTTAGAGATTTAGACATAAAACAAATGGTTAAAGATTATTTTGCGGGCAAGAAATTCTCACTAGAAAGTATTGTTCATACCGTAGCGACAAAATAAATTTATGGCAACGATTGATGATTTTCAAAGATTGGACATAAGGGTAGGAAAAATTATAGAGGCTAACGATTTTCCTGAAGCCAGAAAACCCGCGTATAAGCTAAAAATTGATTTCGGTTCCGAAATCGGGATTAAGAATTCTTCTGTGCAGGTTGTTGCGCTTTACACAAAAGAAGAACTCGCTGGAAAGTTGGTCTTGGGAGTAGTAAATTTCCCGCCACGAAAAATCGGCTCTTTTGAATCTGAAGTGCTAACGCTCGGTGTGCCAGATGAAAATGGTAATGTTATTTTAATTGCTCCCGACAAAGTAAACCCAGTGATTGGAGGAAAATTATTTTAGAAATTGTATGACTGAAACGAATATGTCGGCTGAAGAACTTGAAAAATTGGTCAAAGATCCGGATGAGGAAGTAAGGGCGAAGGTTGCAGCTGACGGAAACTTGTCCATTGGGCAACTTAGGCAACTTGCACAAGACGAAAGCGCTTTGGTGAGATGCGCGATCCCCGTTAATGAAAACGTAACTCCTGAAGTGTTGATGTTGCTTATCGAAGATAAAGAGTGGGAAGCGAGGTGGGCCGTGGCCAACAGCCAAAACGCTTCCATCGAGATTTTAAGAAAGCTGGTTAACGACGAAGTTGAACCGGTCAGAACTTCGGCGCAGGAACACATAAATTATTTATCGAAACAGAAACGAGGAAATAGGTTCTAATAGCGTTCACCCCCCGGTCGCTGGAGCGTCAAGCCACGAGATTTGATAATATTAAGAGTATGGAGTCAGGATTTATTTACGCAATCGGCGCGGCGGTCCTTTGGGGTTTGATTTATGCGATAGATCAGAAAATCCTTTCCAGCGTCGCGCCGATGACCATGACGTTCGTTAGCGCGGTAATGGCCGCGGTCATTGTATTGCCGTTCTTATTTTTGAACGAAGGCTTAACGTAAAATCTTCTTGTATTCGGTAAGACGAATTGGGCTTTAATTACTATCTGCGTTGTATTCGCGACTCTCGCCAATTTTTTCATATTTTCGAGCATCAAGAGTTTGGACGCTTCCACCGCTTCAATAATCGAAATATCGTATCCGTTTTTCGTGGTGCTCTTCAGCTACATTTTGTTCCGCTCCACCCCCAATATTTATTTCTTCATCGGGGGCATTTTGGTTTTCCTCGGTTCGTTCATCATCATCAGGTTTGCTTCCTGATTTTTGGCGCGGGACTTGCCGTACCTTGATTTTTATTGTGTGAAGTGCTTTCCTATGGATAAGTCCTAGACACTGGGTTTAGGAAGCACCTTTACTATGAGGCGGGTAACATGGGTATCGTGGATGTCTTCCGGCGGAAGCCGAAGAACCTCGACGAGTTTGTCGAGGTTGCGAAGAAGAGGCACTGGGAGGAGATCGCGGTGACGATGCGGGTCGTTTCCGGCAAGAAGAAGGGAGTGGCCGTGCTCCGTAGCGGCGGGCATGTCGAGCACTGGCTCGACTTCGCGGGCATGAACTCCCGCGGTCGGGGAATCGTCTACCGGGAGAAGCTCTTCGACCGGGACGACGGCGGGTTCTCCGACGTCGAGGGTAGGCGCAGTGCTCGGGCTGAGCACTCCCGCCTCGCCGATGGAAAGGCGAGGGAACTCAAGACGAAGCTCCCAAGCGTTTTCGTCCGCGTCATCAAGTGACGAGACGAAGACGTGTCCCCGCGCACAGCAACGGGTCCCGTGAGTTTTTCAACTCCGGGACCCGCGTCGTTTATAGAATTGTTGCTGTTTTTACAGAAAGACTCCGCGGAAAATTCTATTTTTTAAATTTTTGCGGAGTTATCCACAGAATTTTATAAAACACGTAACCTAAAGGTATATAATTAAGATGTAAGACAATTTTTAGAACTCAGCGGCAACTTGGTCGACTGTCGCAAACACATTTAAAGAAAATGGCAGCAAAAAAAAGAAAAAAGGCGGCGCCGAAGAAGAGAAAGGCAGCGAAGAGAAGGAGGAGATAACTCCGCGCTCGTTTTAATCCCGCTCCGATCTTGGTCGGAGCGGGGTTTTTTACCCAAAAAATCATAAAAAGGTCGTAAAATTATTCTATGAATATGAACGGGAAAAATATGATTATTCTTGCGGTTGCCGCCGTTATTTTAATCGTTGTCGTTGTTTTTCTGGTTATGGGCAGGGCTGACGAGGCGCCGGTCAGTGTTCCGGTTTCCGAAGGGACGCTCGAGACAAACACAGTTGTTTTTACCGACAGCGGTTTTTCACCGGCCGCGCTTACGGTCCGGGTCGGCGACACGGTTGTTTTCGAGAACCGGAGCTCCATGGATTTTTGGCCGGCTTCGGCGATGCATCCCACCCATAAAGTTTATCCGGGTTCGGATATCGAAAAATGCGGCACGGCCGAGGAAGCGGGGATATTCGACGCTTGCCGCGCCATTCCCGCCGGCGGTTCCTGGTCGTTTACTTTCAGCGAGGCCGGCAACTGGAATTACCACAACCACCTGAATGCCCAAAACTTCGGTAAGATTATAGTGGAATAGATTTCGGCGTTGCTTCAGGGCAATCATAGCTACGCCTCTTGGCAGAGCGTCTCTAACGGGGTAAACTTCCAATTGATGACCCGTGAGACCGACCTAATTAAAGAGAGGTTGGATTTGGTTGATTTCCTTCGCTCTTACCTGAAACTTCTCCCGGCCGGCAAGAACTTCAAGGCGCTCTGTCCTTTCCACGCCGAGAAGACGCCGTCTTTCGTTGTTTCGCCCGAACGGAAAATGTGGCATTGTTTCGGCTGCGGCTTGGGCGGCGACTTGATAACTTTCGTGATGCGTCACGAGAATTTGGAGTTTCCCGAAGCCATTCGGTTCTTGGCCGAGAAAGCCGGAGTGGCGATTGCTACCCTAAACCCCGCTTTGGAGAAACAGTTCGGAATTCTCTACAAGATTCACGAATCAGCCAAATCTTTTTACGCGGCCGAGCTTTCGAAGAACGAAGAAGCCCGGAAATATTTGAAGGCAAGAGGCCTTGCTCCGCAGACAATCGAAGAGTTCGGGCTCGGTTTCGCTCCGGGCGGCGAATCACTCACTCTCCATCTCATCAAGCTCGGGTTTGACGTTCTGGATGTCGTGAAAGCGGGCCTTGCCAACAAAAATTTGGACGGTCTTTACCGCGACCGGTTTCAGGGACGGCTTATTTTTCCCATTTCCAATTCGCTCGGCAAAACCGTCGCTTTCACCGGCCGGCTTCTCCGCGAGGAAGGGTCGAAAATGCCCAAATACCTGAATTCGCCGGAGACGCCCATTTTTTCGAAATCCCGAATTTTATACGGTTTTGACAAATCAAAAGGCGAAATTGCGGGGAGCCGCACGGTTTTCATCGTTGAAGGCCAGATGGATTTTTTGATGGCCTGGCAGACTGGAGTAAAGAACGTCGTTGCTGTTTCCGGCACGGGGCTAACCGGCGACCACCTGGCGAGATTGAAGCGCGTCGCCGATACGGTGATTTTGAGCTTCGACAACGATGATGCCGGAGAGCGTGCTCTTGAGCGGGCGCTCGATATTTTCAACAATTATGATTTCCACGCCAAGGTGGTGGATTTGGGTAAATTTAAAGACCCGGCGGAAGCGGCAGCCGCCGACGAAAAATATCTCACCCGGGCGATTGAAGGCGCCACGCCGGCTTTGAGAAGCGTTTTTGAGCATCACTTCGCCGGTCTGGGGAAAGACATCGCGGAGAAGAAAAGAGTTCTCCGGAAAATGCTTTCGAAAATTCAGGGCTTGAGAAGCAGGGTGGAAGCGAGTGAATGGCTGAAGGAACTTTCCCGTTTCTCCGGAATTTCGGAAGTCGCTCTCTCGAACGAACTCGAAAACCTTCCGCTCGTTGAAAAGAGCGAACCCGAGGCGGCGGCGGTCGGCGCTCCGGCAGAGAAAGAAAGGATGGATTTGATTTCCGCCCGATTACTCTCGCTCGCTTTTACAAATCCGGTTTTTCGGTCTAATCTTACTCCTTACGAAGAATGGCTGCCCGCAAGGTATCGCAAAATTTTGGCCGACCCCAAGGTGGAAGAAGGAGGACTTTTCGAACTGCGGGGCAGTTATGAATTTGCCGACAAAGACGAAGAAGCGTTAACCGGGGAATTCAACGAACTGGTACGCCAGCTTCAGATAGAATCCTTGAAGCGCGAACTGGAAGAGTTGCGGGAAGAAATCCGTTCGGCCGAAGCAAAAGGCGAGAGCGGAAAACTTTCCGATGTTATAGTGAGATTCAACGTCGTCGCAAGAAAAATAAACGAGCTTAAGTAAAAACCATGAAGAAAACCGTAAAGAGAAAAAAGACAAAGACGATAAAAAGGAAGAAAACGGCGAGAAGGAAGAAAACCAGAACCAAGAACAGAAAGCATTTAAAGAAAGTTCCAAAGCGGAAGAGAATCGAGAAGAAACCGCCGGAAGACTTCGAAGAATCGCTCCAGTATCTCGTCGAGCGGGGTCGGGTAAGGGGGTTTTTGACCGATGCGGAGGTGCTGAATTATTTTCCCAACATTGAAAAAAATCTCTCGTTTCTCGAGAAGGTTTACGACCGGCTCGATAAGGAGGGCATTAAGGTAAGGGAATCGGGCTCGATTATGACCGGCGGCGTGGAGGACATAAGCGCCAAGGAGCTCACCGACGCGACCCGGCTTGAGCCGGACCTGCCCGATGCCGTCCAAATGTACCTGAAGGAAATAGGCCGTACCCCCCTTCTTACTTCCAAAGAGGAAAAAGAACTTGCTAAAAGGATTGAAAGAGGAGACGAAATGGCAAGGAAAAAACTGGTGCAGGCAAACTTAAGGCTTGTGGTTTCGCTTGCCAAACGCTACGTGAATCGCAGTCCCCATCTTTCCATTCTCGATTTGATTCAGGAAGGGAACATCGGTCTTTCCCGGGCGGTTGATAAGTTCGACTACAAAAAAGGTTTCAAGTTTTCCACCTATGCCACTTGGTGGATTCGGCAGGCAATAACCCGGGCCCTTGCCGATTATTCCCGGACCATCAGGATTCCGGTTCATATGGTTGAAACGATTACCAAATACACCCAGGCCAAGCGGCGCCTGATGCAGGAGCTGGGCCGCGAGCCGCTTCCGGAGGAAGTCGCGACCGAAATGAGTCTCGATGTCGAAAAAATCCGCTACATCCAGAAAATTTCCCAGGAAGTGATATCTCTCGAGTCGCCGGTCGGAGATGAAGGCGAAGACTCCACTTTGTCGGATTTCATCAAAGACGAATCCAGTTTGAGTCCCGACCAGCTGGCGAGCCAGGCGCTTCTACGGGACCAAATCCGGGGGATTTTGAACGACCTTACGGAGCGCGAACAAAAAATACTTTCGATGAGGTTCGGTCTTGAGGATAATATTACTCACACCCTTGAAGAAGTGGGAAAGGTTTTCGGCGTCACCCGCGAACGAATTCGTCAGATTGAAGCCAAGTCGCTTGAAAGAATCAGACAGCATCATGAAGCGAAAAAACTTGAAGGTTATTGAGATATGAAGAAACTTTTTCTTTCGGTTTTGATATTCGGTCTTATCCTTATCGCCGTTCCTTTCAGTGCGGTTGCTCACGAGGGAGACGAAAGCGGGAGCGGTATAACTTTTGAGGATTTGGGGCTTAAAGAGCCGAAGCTTCTGCCGGGAGACGCGCTTTACTTTCTGAAGAATTGGCAGCGGGGAATCCGGCGGTTTTTTTCGTTCGGCAACGAGAGAAAGGCGTCTTTTGAGACGGAAGTTTTGAACGAAATCGCGGCCGAAATCAAAGCCCTGGAGGAAAAAGAAAACGAAAAAGGCTTGATTCTCGCTCTTCAAAATTACAAAGAGAACGCCGAGCGGTTGCGGCAGAGAATTTCTTCTCTTAGTGATAAGAGCGGGAACGAAAACGTAGACCGACTCTTGGACGCTCTTATGGACCGGATTGTCAAACATGAAGAGGTTTTCAGCGACCTCGAGGGCGTTGCCGGGGTCAAAGAGGAACTTGCCGCCGCAAGGACAGAACTCGAGACTGCGGTTGCCGAGGCGGTAACCAAGTTCGATTCGCCCGACGAATTCAAGACCCGGGTGGAAAATGTTTTGTTTGCTCTCAAGGAAAATCCCCTGAAAGAACTTCGAGTTGTTTATGTTTTGAACTATATCGAAGGAAAAGTACCGGACGGAATCAAGGATAAAATCAGGGAATTGGAAACCGATTTGACTTCTATTTTTGAGGGGCGATTCAAGGCGGAGCCGGAAGAAATAACGCCTCATCTCGACTTCCTGCCCGTAAAAGACGCCGCCGACCTCGGTATTTTCGACGAAATAAGAGAAAGAATATCCGACGGCGACCTGAAAAGCGAACTAAATATCGTTCGTCAGAGCACTTTCCAGAACGGCAACGGCGGCGTGGTTGAAGAAGAGTCGCTTACCAAACTGATTTACGAAGCCGAAAAAGCGACAGAAGAACTGAAGACGAGAATTTCGTCGGACGAATATGTTTCTTCGAAATCGGTCGGCGAGCTCCTGGAAAGAGCGGAATTTTATCTCACCCAGGCGGGCAATCTTATGGGCGAAGGACAGCTCGCAACGGCTTTCGGCCAGGCGGCCGCGGCCCAAGCCGCCGCCCAAAACGGTTTGAGCCAAACCCGCTTGAAGAAGGAAATTAAGGAAGACAACCTTTCTTTGAGGATTCAGTTCGACGATTTGGTGAATGTCGCAAGAGCTAAAAACATAACCCGGGAGGTAGCGACGGAAATTTATGAACTTTTCGACCGGGCCGAGAAGACCGTTCTTGAAGCGGACACCGTCTCCGAAATCAGGAGCGCCAAAATAATGCTCGCCGAGCTTAAGGTTCTCATAGTGAATAACAGGTAACTCTTCGGTGCGCCTCAGAGTGCTCAAATTTATGGTAAAATTTACTTCACCAAAGGTTCGCAAATTTTAATAAATTTGGCATGAATTCGGAAAAAATAAGAAAACTTTTTCTGGAATTTTTTGAAAGAAAGGAACACGCAATCGTGCTTTCTTCCTCGCTTATTCCCGACGACCCTTCGGTACTTTTGACCACCGCCGGTATGCAGCAGTTCAAACGGCACTTTACCGGCGAACTCGACCCGGTGAAGGATTTCGGAAGTAAGAACACGGCCTCGATTCAGAAATCGTTCCGGACTTCGGACATCGACGAAGTTGGCGACGAATCTCACCTCACTTTTTTCGAGATGCTCGGCAATTTTTCTTTTGGCGGCTATTTCAAAAAAGAAGCGATAGAATATGCCTACGAATTCATCACCAAGGAGATGAAGCTCCCAATAGATTACGTGAGCGTTTTTAAAGGAGACGATGACGTGCCGCCCGATAAGGAATCGGAAAAGGTTTGGCGCGCTTTGGGCGTTACCGACGTGAGAAAATTCGGACGGGAAGATAACTTTTGGGGGCCGACCGGCAGTGAGGGACCCTGCGGGCCGACGACGGAAGTTTACGTTCGCGGCGTGGAGATTTGGAACATTGTTTTCAACGAATACTACAGTTCGCCTCGCGGTTTGGAAAAACTGAAAACGCCGGGCGTGGATACGGGGATGGGCCTGGAGCGGCTTGCGATGGTCTCGCAAAACGTGCCGACAATTTTTGAGACGGACTTGTTCAAGCCACTCATGAAATTTCTGCCGGAGAAACTTAACGAGAAAACGAAGCGGATTTTAGCCGACCACAGCCGAGGCATCGCTTTTCTTCTCTCCGACGGGGTGCGTCCTTCAAACAAGGAAGCGGGGTACATTCTGCGCCGGCTGATTCGCCGTCTCGTTACCCATTTCTATCTTGCCGGCAACACGATTGATCCTCAGCATGTTTTTGATGAGGTTTTCGAAAACTACGAAGCTTTTTATTCCGAACTTAACGGTGAAGTAGTACTTGAGGAATTTAACGCCGAAAAGGAGCGTTTCGAAAAAACTCTGGAGATCGGGTTAAGGGAACTCAAAAAAACAGAAGATTTGGACGTTGAAAGGGCTTTCAACATTTTTTCGAGTTACGGTTTGCCTTACGAGATTATAAAAGAGCTGGGCGGAGATAAGGCCAAGAAGCTTCGCCGTGAAGATTTCGACAAGGAATTCGAGAAGCATCAGGAAATATCGCGGGCCGGTCAGGAAAAAAAGTTCGGCGGCCACGGCCTCGTTTTGGACACCGGTGAACTAAAAGCCGGGGACGGGGAAGAACTGAAAAAAGTGACACGGCTCCATACCGCCACTCACTTATTGAATCAGGCGCTCCGGGAAGTGCTGGGGCCGGAAGTTGCCCAGCGCGGTTCGGACATTACGATCGAGCGGACACGGTTTGACTTTACTTTTCCGCGGAAAATGACGAAAGAGGAAATCGAAAAGGCGGAGAAGCTGGTTAACGAGAAAATAAAGGAAGACTTGCCGGTTGGTTTTAAGGAGATGTCGAAGGAAGAGGCGGAAAAAACCGGCGCTCTCCATTTTTTCAAAGGCAAGTATCCGGACCGGGTGAAAGTTTACTATGTCGGGAAAACGCTCGAGAGTGCCTGGAGCAAGGAATTTTGCGGCGGGCCTCACGTGACCCACACCGACGAAATCGGCAAATTCAAAATTATTAAAGAAGAAGCGTCGTCAGCCGGCGTCCGTAGAATCAGAGCAACCGTTGAATAGCAGACAAATCACTCTTGCGCCGCGCTTTGGTAAGGTAAGGTGGTATACTTAAGTATACCACCCTTGGATTTGTTTGGTTTTTAGAGAATCCCAGCGCCCTGTCCTATAGGACTTGGGCTACTGTTTGAGCTTGCTCTTTCCGGGAGTTTTTGAATAAACTCTCCTTTTGTAATTTAGCTGTTTCAAGCCGCGCTTGATGAAAATTACGGTTTTTTTGGCGACGTCGGCTTTTTTGCCGGTTTCTCTCAAACTCTCACCGCGTTTCAAAAAATAGAGAGCGGCCAGTCTTTTTTCCAGAACAATTCGTTCTTCTTCGGTTAGGAACCGCGAGAGGAAACCGGCCGGACCGGTTTTTCTCGCTCTTGCGATTTCCGCCCAGAAAACTTTCCAAATTTCTTTTCTAAATTCCCCGTCAAAGTTTTTCCTGCTGGTTTTCGACATAGGTGGTCTACTTAAGTATACCACCTTTTCGTTTTTAGAGAAAGGCATTATGATTAATAAATTAGAAGCAAATTAAACGAGTCAGACAATGAAATCCAGAGAAATAGTGAAGATATTGAAAAAGGGCGGCATCGGGGTAATGCCGACCGATACCGTTTACGGTCTGGTTGGCTCGGTTCTTTCCAGGGCAGCGGTCGAGAGAATTTATCGGGTAAGAGAGCGGGAGAAGGGGAAACCGTTCATTGTTTTGATATCGTCTTTGGACGATTTGAAAAAATTCGGCGTGAAGATAAGCGAAGAGCACCTCGTAATTCTTAAAGTGCTCTGGTCCCTCGGCGAAACTCGGGATAAACCCGGACCGGTAAGCGTGATTTTACCGGTGAAGGGCAAGAAGTTTTTTTACATTCATCGCGGCACGGGGGCGATTGCTTTTCGTCTGCCCCGCAACGGACGGCTTCGCGGATTTTTGAAAAAGACCGGACCGCTCGTCGCGCCGTCGGCGAACGTCGCGGGCAAACCGCCAGCCAGAACGATTGCCCAGGCCGAAAAATATTTCGGGGGGCGGATTGATTTTTATCTCAATAAGGGAAAAAGAAACAGCGTACCTTCGAGCATTGTGGCGCTCGTTCGTTAGGGCTATACTACTAACATAGTGGTTGGCGAACTTTTCGATAGATTGAAGAAACTGCCGAAAAGAGAGCAGGAGTCCTTTTTGGTTATAGAAGATCTCGGCTTCGGCTTTGGCGTGACCAGGGCAAAAATCAGAAACAAGGATAAAAAAATAAACGTTTACGGCACGGGTTTCGTTGAGAATTTCGAAGGAATCAAAAAACCTCTTTTTCCCGTCGATAAAGTGATTCTGGCGGTGGGGTCGGATAAAGCCGTTACGATTGAAAGCACAATTCATTTAAAAAGAAGCGAGCCGGACGAACCGATCAGCGAGACCGAAATCGACACTCTCGTTTTCCGCGGTCTTTGGGAGTTTTTGAATCGTTACCGGGGCACGGTTTCGAAGAAACTCGGCGCTCACGACCTGGATTTGATTCTTGCCGGAGCCGAAATAAGGGAAGTTTCTTTGGGGCAATCCCGGGTTTTTAATCCGCAAGGCTTTAAAGGCGCGAACCTTTATTTCCGCTATCGGGGAACTTTCATCCACCGGGACCTCGAGGCGCTCATCGAGAAAATGGAGCATTGGGGAAGGGAAAAGATTCTTGTCGAGAGCGGCGGGATTCTCGGGCTTTCGGTTCCGCCGCCTTCCGATTATTTCGTTCTCGTCGGCGACAAAGCCACCAACGTTTTCGCAAACGGCGAAGAGGACTGGCTTCACCTGAAGGTTTTGCCGTGGGGAAGCGGCCTGATTTTGAGAAAAATCGCCGTTTTCTTCGGTGTTTCGACCGGCGTCGCCGCCGAAATTCTCCTGTCCCTCGATAAAGAACCGCCCTCCGGAAAGATAAAAAAAGCGATAGAGGGCATGATAAGGGAAGAAATTCAGAATTTATTGAAACTTCTTCCCAGGTCGGGAGGGCGGGGCCGGCAGCCCGATTTTTACTTCGGTTTCAATTTGCCGTCAGTGCTTGTCGGCAAATTTCTCGGACCCCGGATGAAACTCGTTAATTTCAAAAATTTGCTTACAGAGCAGGGTTACGGTGTTATAATGAATCAAGAAAGCGCGCCGTTTTTAAACGCCGATAACGTTCTTGCCTTCATCACTCACGTTTATTCCCCGCCCCAGTATGGATTCTTGAACGACCTTCTTGCCCGGAGGGCAAGGTGGCTTACGGCAAAACACTGACCGTATAACATATGAAAACCGAAAAAAAATTCTTTCTCGATAAAAACGAAGACCTTGACGTTGCCGTTCACCGGCTGATTGAAGCCAAGAGCCATATCGTCGTTTTGAATATTCCCCGCGATTCGGTCCTGGCCTCATCGGTAAATAATTTTCATGTTTTAAGAAGAGAAAGTTTGACGGCGGATAAGGAACTCCATATTGAATCGGTTGACGACAGGACTTTGGAGCTTGCGGCTCTCGCTAAAATTAAGGCCTTTAACCCTGTTTTCAGGCGGAGGGAAAGAGTCATTTCCGACATTCTGCCGAAACCGGCGTTCAGAAGAATACCGGAGGTAAGTGCCGAAGAAGAAGAGGCCGCAGAAGAAGTTACGGAAGAAGAATCTGCGGAAGAGGAAGAAGAGGAAGAAGAAACGCTTCTCGAGTTCAAAAAGATAGTTTTGCCGGCTGAGGCCAAAAAAGCTTTCAGAAACAACAAAAGGCATCGGATTTTGAAAAGAGCCTTTTCTTTCGCTCTGGTGGTTTTGGTCGTCGCAGGCGGCGCGTTTGCCGCAAACCGCATTCTGCCCAAAGCGACCGTGGAGATGATTCTCAAAAAAGTTCCGGTCACTTTCGCTTACGAAGTGGAGGCGACAATCGACCATCAGGTTGCCGCCGCTCAGGGGACGAAAATGATTCTTCCCGCCGAACTTCTCAAAGCGAAAGGAAACTTGAGTTTGAGTTTTCCCGCTTCCGGCCGGGAAAAAGTCGAACGAAGAGCAAAAGGCATTCTTACGGTTTACAACGCTTACAGTTCCGAATCCCAGGTGCTTGTCGCGACAACTAGGTTTCTTTCTCCGAGCGGGAAAATATTTCGCCTCGACGAACGGATGACCATTCCCGGCGCGAAAATCGAGAACGGGAAAATTGTCCCATCCAAAATCAGCGTAAAAGTTACGGCTGGCGAAGCGGGCGAAGATTACAACATCGCTTCGGAAAAATACTGGCGGATTCCCGGATTTAAAGGCGACCCGCGGTACGAAGGTTTTTATGCCGACTCCGTTGAAGCGATGAGCGGCGGTTTCGTAGGGGAAGAAGCCGTGCCGACCGAAGAAGACATAAGCAAAGGGAAAACGAAATTGTTTTCGGACTTGGAAGGAGTTCTCGAAGCTCAGGTGCTTATTTTGCTCTCCGATAAATTCAAGGTTTTTCCGAATGCCCGGGAGTTCGACGTTTTGACCGAAAAAATCGAGACGGGCGGCGACGAAGGAACTTTCCGCATTTTTGCCGAGGCCGAGCTTCGCTACCTTGTTTTTGAGGAAGAAATGTTAAAAGGCGCCGTTGTTTCCGACGCTCAGAAAACCGTTGACCCCGGTACGAGGGTGAAAGAATTTTCGATAGATTACGGCGAGGCAAATATTGATTTTGCCGAAACTTCGGTGGTTTTTCCGGTTGAAGGGGAGGTGGTTTTTGAGCCGGACCTTAACGTTGAAGAACTGAAGCAGGAATTCGCCGGTCAGAACGAAGAGGAACTGAGGAAGACCGTCTTTTTCCTTTCCGGCTTGGAGCGGGCGAACATTTCTCTCTGGCCCTTCTGGGTGAACAGGGTGCCGGTGGACCCCGACAAGGTAAAAATAATCCTCAATTGACTTATTTTGCCTATTTTGTTAGGATTTCAAACTGACATCGCCTGATGAAACGAGACAAAGGCATACAAATAGAAGGCATCGTCGAGGAAGCATTGCCGGGCCTGCTCTTTCGGGTGGAACTTGCCGGTGGTGGCGAAGTTTTAGCCCACTTGGCCGGTAAGATGAAAATCAACCACATTCGGGTAATTCCCGGCGACCGGGTCATTATTGAAATGCCGGGATTGAACGACAGGCGAGGCCGGATTGTAAGAAGAATGTAAGGTCTTGCTCTGAATTTTCAAGTCCGGAGGACGCAGAAAATTTAGTCAGCAAACCTTATCCTGAGCTTGTCGAAGGATTACATTATTGAAAAGGTAACTCTTCGATAAATCTCAGAGTGCTCAATGTTGTGGTAAAATTTACTTCGCATTGAGCTCGTAAATTTTAACAACATTGGCATGTATGAAAGTAAGAGCTTCAGTTAAAAAAATCTGCAATAATTGCAAGATTGTCCGCCGTCGCGGGCGCATTTACGTTATCTGCAAGACTCCCAAACACAAGCAAAGACAGGGTTAAACCAAGACCATGAGAATCATCGGAATAAACATACCCGACGAAAAGAAAATAAACATCGCCTTAACCTATCTTTACGGCGTCGGTCGGACGTCGGCTTTTCGGATTTTAGCCGAAGCGAAAATAAATCCCGACAAGCGGACCAAAGATCTGACCGGAGAAGAAGTAAGTAAGATTCAATCCGCTCTCGAGAAAAGTTTTAAAATCGAAGGCGAGTTGCGGCAAATCATAAAGCAAAACATAAACCGTTTGAAAGACATTAAGGCTTATCGGGGTATGAGGCACATAAGGAAATTGCCGGTCCGGGGCCAGAGAACGAAGAGTAATTCCAGAACGGTGCGCGGAAACGTAAGAAAGACCGCCGGGAGCGGAAGAAGAAAAGTTGAACTGAAATAGACTATGGGTAAGAAAAAAGTCATCGAAAAAACAAAAGAGGAGGTTATTAAAGAATCCGAGGCCGTCGAGAGCACGCTTACCGAAAAAAAGAGCGCTGCGCCGAAAGGAAAATACGAGAACGGCCGGGTTTACGTTCAGGCTTCGTACAATAATACGGTAATCACCGCGACCGACGAAAAAGGCAACGTTATCGCCTGGATGTCGGCCGGCAGTTTGGGGTTTTCCGGCCCCAAGAAATCCACTCCTTTTGCCGCTTCCAAGGTAGCGGAGGCGATTTCGGAAAAGCTCAGCCGTTCCGGTCCCTTTAAAATCGACGTTTTCGTAAAAGGAGTCGGCGCCGGCCGCGATTCCGCCCTCCGTTCGCTTGCCGGGAAGGGCTTGAATATCTTATCCATCAAAGACGTAACGCCGATTCCCCACAACGGTCCGAGGCCCAAGAAGGCAAGAAGAGTTTAAAAATATGCAAAGGATAAAAGAAAAAAAAGAAAGATCGCTTGGTACGAGACTTTTCATAAAAGCAGAGCGATGCTCAAGCCCCAAATGCGTGATGATTCGCCGTCCTTACCGGCCGGGCGTCCATGGTCAGGCTCGCCGCCGGAGGAGCATTTCCGAATTCGGCAAACAGCTTCAGGAAAAACAAAAAATCCAGATAACTTACGGTCTTTCGGGCAAGCAAATGAGAAATCTTTTCAAGGGACCGCTTGAGAAGACGCTCGTTGTTTTGGAGAAACGGCTTGACAGGGTTTTGTTTCTTTTGGGTTTGGCTTCTTCGATGAGGGTCGCGAGGCAGACTATCTCGCACGGCCACATCGTCGTTAACGGCCGCAAAGTGACAATTCCTTCCTATAGTGTTAAAATTGGAGACGTAATTTCGATTCGCCCCGAGTCGCGGCCCGGGAAAATGTTCGAAGAATTGGGGATGAAACTCAAACAATATGAACCCCCTTCTTGGTTAAAACTTGACAAGGAGAATCTGAAAGGCGAATGTATAAAACACCCTAAATCGGAAGATATTAACGTTTCTTTTGACATCAATTTGGTTGGTCAATTTTACGCAAGATAAAAACGGCTTATGAAATATTCCTATCTTAGCGAAACATTAAAAGTTAAAAAGATTTCCGAGAACGAAAAGTCCGGAGTTTTTCACGTTGAAGGCCTTTATACCGGCTATGGCGTAACCTTGGGAAACGCCATAAGGCGGGTTTTGCTTTCGTCTTTGCCCGGCGCCGCCATTACTCAAATCAAGGTGAAAGGCGCCGACCACGAATTTTCGACCATTCCCGGAATGATTGAAGACGTAGTCGAGTTTATTTTGAATCTCAAAAAAGTAAGATTTCATTTTCTTGCCGACGAGCCCCAGACGCTGAAGCTTACGGTAAAAGGCGAGCGTGAAGTGAAGGCGGGCGATATCGAATCCACCACTCTCGTAAAGGTGGTGAATCCCGACTTACATCTTGCCACTCTCACTAAAAAAGGAGCCGAACTCGACATGGAGCTTATCGTCGAGAAAGGCCTGGGTTACGTGCCGGCCGAATCGAGGCGCTTGGAACGGTTGAATGTCGGCACTATCGTCCTTGATGCCATTTTTTCTCCGGTGGAGCAGGTTGAGTTTTCGGTTGAAAACATGAGAGTCGGCGACCGCACCGATTATAACTGCCTTAAAATCAGGATAGAAACGGACGGGACAATTAGTCCATCGGAAGCGATTCACAAAGCGGCCAATATCTTGAAGGACCACTTCGAAAAAGTTTCTTTGGTTGAAGTGACGAGGGCCGAAGTCATGAATGAACCGGAAGGCAAAAAAGAAGAGAAGAAGAAAAAAGGAAGACCGAAGAAAGAGAAATCTTAAACAAATAAGGTAACTCTTCGATAAATCTCAGAGTGCTCAATGTTGTGGTAAAATTTACTTCGCATTGAGCTCGTAAGTTTTAACAACACTGGCATGAGACATTTAAAAAAGGGGAGGAAATTCGGCCGCAAGAAGAGCGAACGCCGCTCTTTTTTAAAAGTGCTCGCCGGTAATCTGGTGCGGGACGGACGGATTTTAACCACCGAAGCGCGGGCAAAGGAAATAAAGACTTACGTTGACCGGCTGGTAACCTACGGCAAAAGCCAGAACCTTGCCGGGCTCCGTCTCCTTCTTAAAAATCTCCCGAAGCCTTTGGCTTACAAGCTTTACAACGACATCGCGCCGCGTTACAAGGAAAGGAAAGGCGGCTATACCAGGATTTTAAAGCACCTGAAAGTCAGGAAGAGCGACGCGGCAAAAATGGCGGTTATAGAATTCGTATGAAATACACATTCGACGCAAAGGGGAAAAAATTAGGCCGGCTGGCATCGGAAATAGCGGTAATTCTTCAGGGTAAGAAAAATCCTGATTACGAGCCGCGTCTTCCCGGCGCCGACGAAGTTTTCGTAAAAAACATTAAAAGCCTGGCGATAAGCGGCAGAAAATCGGAAGAGAAGATTTATTACCGCCACACCGGCCCGCTCGGCCACCTAAAGCGAAGAACCTACGCGGAAATTTTCAAAAAAAACCCGAATTGGGTTCTTCAAAACGCAGTGCGTCTTATGCTTCCCAAAAACAGACTGTTGAAGAATAGAATGAAAAGGCTCGTTATAGAATAATCATCGATCATGACGGTAAAAATCGCCAAAAAACAAAAAACCGAGCGTTACTTCGAGGCCGTGGGCCGGAGGAAAACCGCCATCGCAAGGGTGAGGATTTTCCCCGCGGCGGGAAGCGGCAAAAACGATATTACGGTGAACGACAAGGAATTCGGAAAGTACTTTCCGACAAAGAAAGAACAAGGCGTTATCAACGCTCCTTTCGATAAATTGACTCTAACCGGCGTGAAGACGACCGTAAAAGTCAGGGGCGGCGGCCTTTCGGGTCAAGCCGAAGCGGTGCGTTTGGGAATTTCCCGCGCTCTTATTTTGTTCGATTCCGGTTTTAGGCCCCGCCTCAAAGCTTTCGGGTATCTTACCCGTGACTCGCGGATGGTGGAGCGAAAAAAACCCGGCCTTCGCAAGGCTAGACGCCCTCAGCAGTGGAGGAAACGGTAAGCTCGCCGTTTACTTTCAGGATATAAATATTTTTGCCTTCCGTTTCATAATCGAGAACTCCGCTTTGGAGAAGGTGGCGGTTTGCGGGCATTCTTGTGTCGATTTCCTGGACGATTAAGTCGTTTCCCTCCAAAAGCATCAGGTAATTCGGGGAGTCGGCGAGCCAGCTTACTTTTCTTATATTTCCCCGGAACGCGTCCGGGATTTTAACAATCGTCCCGGCCTCGCTTTTTACGTCTCCTTCAAATTCTTCGGGATAGGCGATCTTGAGTTCGTTGCCGAGTGTTATGACAGCGATTCTTTTTTCTTCGGGAGAAATTTCAAATTCCCGGACGTTCGCGGCAAGAGTATCGGTTTTTCCGGGAGAACGCCTGTAAACTTTCAGTTCACCGGCCGGAGTAAGGACAAAAACGCTCGTGCCGTCGGAATTGGTCGTAAAAATCTCGGCCGGCTCCATTTTTACCCTTTCGTTAAGGGAGGTTTTGAGAGGGAGGTTTATTATCATAAGGTCGTCGTTTCCGTCGAGGATTAAGGCGTCGCTTACGCTCAAAGCCACCGATTTTATTTCGTCCAGGGTGACGAGCTTGTCGATTTCGACTTTCTTTACGTCAATCGTATAAAGCGAGGTTTTGCTCGCAATAACTATCTTGTTCGGGCTAAAAGGGTGAAAGAAAATTTCCGTTATGGGGACGGTGCCGGAAAGGGCCAGCTGACGCTGTTTGAGGGAGTTGAAAAGATGGGTGAGGTTTACGGCCGAGCGGGAATCCTTAAGGTCAACGAGGAAATAATCTTCTCTTTCTTTCGTAATCAGAATTTTCGAGTCGCTGTCGGAAAGGGCGACATCATTGCCTCTTATTACGAGGTCGTTGAAGATTATCCGGTTATTGCCGTTTTTATGGACGACTCCTTCGCTCGTCAGCCAAAAATCCCTGACGTTTTCTTTTATCAACGTTTCGGCCGGCAGTGTTTTCGGCCATAAATTGATGTGGCTTTCGGAAGTGATAAGTCCCGACTGAACTTCCAGGTTTTTTCCCCAGTCGTGATATCCGTCTTTGGAAAGCTTGAGGTCGTACGAGCCGGGAACAAGGTCCTTTACGATGAGGCCGTTCGATTCCAGGAAGCCGCTCTGCGTATAATCTGTTTTTTCGCCGTCTATCGAAAGAGCGGCATCCCGGGGCGCGAATTTCAGGAAAATGGCGCCGGTTTTTTCGATTCTCAGCTCTTTAAGATTTACGACGAAACCCTGAGCGATGAAGATAAGGTAACCGCCGAGGACCATGAAAAACAGGACGAAAATCGAAAAGAGAATGTTCCGAAGGCGTCTTTTCATGGAGGTTTTCGAATAGTATACTGGAGGGACAAGATAATAACAATGAAGTTTATCGTTAAAGGCAGGCAGCCGTTGAAGGGCGAAATAAAACTTGCCGGCGCAAAGAACGCCGCGACGAAGCTTTTGGTCGCTTCGATGCTTTCCGAAGAAACTTCGATTTTGGAAAATTTTCCGCTGATAGGTGATACGGCGATCACCATCGGCCTTTGCGAGGAACTCGGCAGTGAAGTTTTGAAAGACGGCAACACCGTCTCCATCAAAACGCCGGTCATAAAAAGTACCGAGGTTCGTTCGCTTACCCGCCGCAACCGGCTGCCTATTCTGGCCTTGGGGCCTCTTCTTGCCCGCAAGGGGGTAGCCGAAGTGCCGGTTGTGGGCGGCGACAAAATCGGCGCCCGGCCCGTCGATATCCACCTTGAAGCGCTTAAAAAACTCGGCGCCGAAATCACCGTTTCGGATAATTCCTACCGGGCGACGGCTCCGAACGGCTTGCACGGTGCGGAAATCGCCCTGCGTTTTCCTTCGGTTGGCGCTACCGAAAACGCGCTTCTCGCCTCGGTTTTGGCGAAAGGCGAGACCGTAATAAGAAACGCGGCTCTTGAGCCCGAAATCATGGATTTAATCAAGTTTCTTCAGAAGATGGGAGGAATCATCGAGCTCGGCGCCGACCGGATAATCCGGATAGAAGGTGTCGGCCGCCTGCGGGGCGTAAAGCACAGAATAATGCCCGACCGGAATGAGGCGGTTTCTTTTGCGGTACTTGCCATTGCGACAGATGGCGACATTTTCGTTAAAGACGCCATTCAGGAACATCTGATAACTTTTTTGAATACTCTGCGGAGAGTCGGCGGCGATTACGAGGTAAAGGATGACGGCATCAGATTTTGGCGGGCCGGCGAATTGAAGTCCACCAAAATCGAAACCAATACCCACCCGGGGTTCATGACCGACTGGCAGCAGCCGCTTGCCATTCTTCTTACTCAGGCGGAAGGGCTTTCGGAAATCCACGAAACAATTTATGAAGACCGTTTCGGTTACGCCAAGGACTTGAATTTGATGGGAGCAAATATTAAAGTGACAAGAGATTGCCACGATGCGAATTGCCGTTTTGCCGGCAAGTTTCCCCACGGCGCCGAAATTCTGGGACCGACGCCCCTTCGGGGCGCTCATCTCGAAGTGCCGGACTTGAGAGCGGGGATGGCTCACCTTACGGCGGCTCTGATCGCCGAAGGAGAATCCGAAATTTCGGGCGTGGAAGAAATAGACCGCGGGTACGAAAGGATTGACGAAAGGTTGAAGTACCTGGGAGCGAACGTGAAAAGAGTAGATTAATTTTAACCAACATGTTCATACGAAAAATCGGCATAGACTTGGGGACCACGAATACGCTGGTTTTCCTGCCGGATAAAGGCATTGTCATCAACGAACCGACTGTCGTTGCCCTGCGGAAGCCCGACAACACCGTTCTCGCGGTCGGGCAGGAAGCGAAAGAAATGGTCGGCCGGACGCCCGACAACATCGTAACCTATAAGCCGCTGAAAGACGGCGTCATCGCCGAGTATTACGTTACCCAGGCGATGCTAAAATACTTCATCGGCAAGAGCGTCGGTCCTTTCAACTTTTTCAAGCCGGAAGTGGTAATTTCCGTGCCGGCTGGCATCACCTCGACCGAATACCGGGCGGTTTACAACGCTGCCCGGGAAGCCGGAGCGAAGGAGGTCTATCTCGTAAAGGAACCGCTTCTTGCCGCTTTGGGAGCCGGTATCCCAATTCACTCTTCCGAAGGGAATATGGTGGTGAACATCGGCGGCGGTACGACCGAAGTGGCGGTGATTTCTTTGGGCGGAATCGTTACCTGGGCCAGCTTGAGGGTGGCCGGCAATCGTTTTGACCACGCCATTGCCGAATACATCAAAAAGAAATACGGCCTCGCGATAGGCGAAGGAACGGCCGAGAATATAAAAATCGGCGTCGGCACCGCCTTGCCCAGCCGCAACAAGCTTGAAATGAAAATAAGGGGCCGCGATTTGCCTTCCGGTCTTCCCCGCGACCTCGTCGTTTCTTCGGGCGAAGTGGCCGAAGCCATAAATTCCTATCTCCTCGAAATTATGGATACGGTCCAGTCCGTTTTCAACGTTACGCCGCCGGAACTTGCGGCCGACATAATGGAAAAAGGAATAATTCTCTCGGGCGGCAGCGCTCAGTTGAGAAACATGGAAGATTTCTTCAAACGTTCGCTGGGCGTTTCCGCCTACACCGCCCAAGACGCGATCTTCTGCGTGAGCCGCGGCACCGCGACCGTCCTGGGGCACCTGGACGTTTACAAGCGCACCCTGCTCAGCAAACACTGATGCTTTACGGCCACGAGGATAAAAAAGAATTGTTTCGCCGGCTCGCCGAATCGGACAATCTTTCCCACGCCTACCTTTTCTACGGTTACTCCGGAATCGGCAAATTTTACTTCGCCCGCGCCCTTGCTTCTTTTCTCGAATCCGGCGAATTCGACCCAGCCGGTGCCGGAGAAGAAAAACCTCTCATTGATTCGCGGATTTTTCTGCCCGACGAGAAAAGAAAAATCGGAGTGGACGCCGCAAGAGAAATAAAATCCTTTCTTTTCGGCCGGCCTTTCAAGTCGCCGAGGCGGCTTGCCGTCGTAAGGGACGCCGAAGCTCTCACGCCCGAGGCCGAAAGCGCGCTCCTTAAAATTGTCGAGGAGCCGCCCGAGAAGGCGATGATAATTTTTATCGCCCAGGACGTTCAGGTTCTTTTTGCTCCTCTCCGTTCCCGTCTGACTCGGGTTTACTTTCGGTCTTTTTCCGTTTCCGAAATCAGAAAATTTTTGACGGAACGCTGCAAGGTATCGCAATCGAGAGCCGAGGAAATCGCCGGCAAGTCCTTCAATCGGATTGGGAGAGCGATAAATCTTGCCGAAAAGACCGGCGAAAAGAAAGACGACGAACTTCTTTCGGTTCTTTCCGACAAGATAATTTCCCTGTATTTCAACGGGGTTTTAAAAAACTCGGGAGTTTTGAGTATACTTATGGAGCGCGAAATGGCGCTTCAGCGGTATAACTTGAATCAAAATCTTCAGCGAAAAGCGATAGAATATATACTTAGATGATGGAAAACACCATATTGGACGATTTTAAAAACAAAAAGGGGAGCACGCTCGAAACATTCCGAAAAGAGCTTCAGGGCATAAGAACCAATCGGCCCAATCCGGCCATTCTTGAAGGTTTAAAGGTAAATTATTACGGCCAGTTTGTCCCGTTGAAACAAGTGGGGGCGACGAGCGTTGAACTGCCGAGGAATATCATCGTTCAGGTTTGGGATAAAGAAGCCGTTTCCGGCGTTTTAAAAGCCATTGAGGCTTCGGATTTAGGCGTGTCCGCAAGCGCGGACGGAATGATTATAAGAGTAAGCCTACCGGAACTCTCCGAAGAGAGGCGCGAGGATTTGGTAAGGCACGTCAGAAAAGTGGCCGAGAATTACCGCATTCAGGTCCGTCATCTTCGGGATGAAGCCAATAAAGCCATTCAGAGGGCGGAAGCGGAAGGCGGTTTGGATGAAGACGGAAAGTTCCGGTTGAAGGGCAAGGTTCAGGAGGAAACCGACAAAGCAAACGAAGACATTGAAAAATTCGTGGAGGCAAAAATAAAAGAAATAAAATCGTGATTATCCTCGTCGTTGTAATCAGCCTGTCGGTTCTTATTCTCGTTCACGAATTCGGCCATTTTGCCTCCGCCAAAATTTTCGGCGTGAAGGTTGAAGAATTCGGACTCGGTTTTCCTCCGCGGCTTTTCGCCAAAAAGTTCGGGGAAACGCTCTACAGCTTGAATCTCCTGCCCTTCGGCGGTTTTGTAAAAATTTTCGGCGAGGACAGCGACGAGCGGACGCCGAAAAGTTTTTCAGCCGAGCCGGTATGGCGCCGTTCGGTCATCATTCTCGCCGGAGTTTTTATGAACGTTGTTTTGGGATGGCTCGTTTTTAGCGCCGTTTTTTTTGCCGGCGCTCCCAGCCACCTTTTTATCGCCCAAGTTTTGCCGGATTCGCCTGCCTACGAGGCGGGTCTTAAAGAAGGCGATATTGTTCTTACGGCAAAAAGCGGCGAGGTTGTTCTCGACGACCCGGTTCCGAGCGGTGAATTCATCGGTTTGGTGAATGCCGTGTCCGCCGAAACTTTAGAGCTCGAAATCATGAGAGGAGAAGACGTTTTCGGCGTAAGTTTAAAAGGCAGGGAAAATCCTCCGGAAGGCCAGGGCCCTCTAGGGGTAAGTTTGGTTGACGTGGGATTTGCCGGCGAATCTTTTGGGAAAAGTTTCGTTAAGGGATTTCAGATAACGGTTTCCACTCTGAAACTGGTAGCGGTGAGCTTCGTCGATTTTTTTCTTAAACTCGTAGTTCAGCCCGGAGTGCTTGAAACCGTTGCCGGGCCGGTCGGCATCGTTGCGCTCGCCTCGCAGGCCGGCTCTTTGGGCTTCGTGTATCTTTTTGAACTCATGGCCTTCATTTCGGTGAACCTTGCCGTCTTGAACCTTATTCCCTTTCCGGCTTTGGACGGCGGTCGTTTTCTCCTGCTTATCATCGAGAAGATAAGAATGAAGCCGATTTCCCGGAAGGTTCAAACCGCCATCAACGCTTTTGGCTTCGTTCTTCTTTTGGTCCTTATGGTTTTGATAACCATCCAGGACGTCGGCCGATTGATAGATTAGAGAATAAAATGTAAAATACAGTAAAGATGGCGGTTCTTACGGACGAGAAAGACGTTATTTATCTGGGCCGGACGAATTTTCGGAACTCCAACCGGCTTTTTGGCGTAAAGCGCAAAGACCGAAGGCAGCACACTTACGTAATCGGTAAAACCGGTACCGGAAAATCCGCTCTCCTTCACAACATGATTATTCAGGACATCGCGAACGGCGAAGGTGTTTGCGTTGTTGATCCTCACGGCGAGCTCGTCGAGGAAATTATCACCAAGATTCCCAAAGAAAGAATCGACGACGTCATTTATTTCAATCCGGCCGATACCGAGTACCATGTCGGATTCAATATTCTCGAGTTGCCCGACCCGAAGTACAAGCATTTAGTCGCTTCGGGTCTGATGGGGATTTTTACGAAAATCTGGGCGAACGTTTGGTCGGCCAGAATGGAATACATTTTGAACAACGCGATTCTTGCGCTCTTAGACACGCCGGGCAGCACCCTTTTGGGCGTCACGAGAATTTTGGTTGACAAAGAATATCGGCAGAAGGTTGTTGCGAACGTCAAAGACCCGGTGATCAAATCTTTTTGGATTCACGAATTCGAGGAATGGCGGGACCAATTCCGGAACGAAGCCATTGCCCCAATTCAGAACAAAGTCGGTCAGTTTCTTTCCACCGCTCTCATCAGAAACATCGTCGGCCAATCGAAAAGCACGATTGATATCTTCGACATTATGAACCAGGGAAAAATATTCCTCGTTAACGTTTCCAAAGGAAGAATCGGCGAGGATAACTCCGCTCTTCTGGGAGCGATGATTATCACCAAAATCCAGCTTGCGGCAATGGAGCGAGTCAGAATTACGGAAGAGGAACGGGTGGATTTTTATCTTTACGTCGACGAGTTTCAGAATTTCGCGACCGACAGCTTTGCGGGGATTCTTTCGGAGGCGAGAAAATACCGCCTGAATCTTACCATCGCTCACCAGTATATAGGCCAGCTTGTAACCGATTTTTCCTCAAGTGTTTCCACGAAAGTGAGGGACGCCGTTTTCGGCAACGTGGGTACCATGATTATTTTCCGGATAGGAGCGGCTGACGCCGAATTTTTGGAAACCGAGTTTACGCCTGAACTCACCCAGCAGGATTTGGTAAATCTCCCCAATTACCACGTTTACCTGAAGCTGATGGTAAACGGCGTGACTTGCCGGCCGTTTTCGGCGCTGACTCTGCCGCCCTTCAACGTTAACGCTTCTTTTGTTACCCAAGAAGAAATCATCAAAAATTCCCGCAAGCGGTACGGAAGACCCCAGCAGGTGGTGGAAGACGAAATTATCAAATGGACCGAATCGGGGATGCCTCAGGACAAATTCAAAACCGTCTGTTCAATCTGCGGCAAAGAAGCGGAAGTGCCGTTCGAACCGACGCCCGGCCGGCCCGTTTACTGCAGCGATTGTTACGCGAAGATCGAAGAAGGAGAATTGAAGCCTTTGCCCACGGAATCAAGTTTCCGCGGGAAAACCAGGGGAGAGTATATGACGGATTTATCCGGACTGGGAATCGAGTTTGACTCGAAAACGGAAATTAAAAAAGAACAGAGCACCCCGCCGGCTGGGAAAAACAGAAGACGCAAGGACAGGGAAAGAAACGATTGGAGGCCGCCGATGAGAGAACAACAACAAGCCCGTCCCCATTTCGGTTCGATTGTAAGGGGCGGCGAGGCGGGCATCGAGGAGGTTGAAAAAGGAGTGAGCTTGAGCGAGCTAAAACCGCTGGAAGAAAAGAAAAGAACCCACCAACCCGAAACCAAAACTCCTGTTGATATAGAAGGTCTTCGAGGTGCTCTTGAAGACGCGCTCAAGAAGTCAGCCGAAGGTTCTTAATTTTTTTCCGCTCGTTCTACGTAATCTCCCGTTCTCGTATTTACGCGGATTACATCTCCCGCGTTTATAAAAAGCGGGACGCTTACTTTGGCGCCGGTTTCCAGTATCGCGGTTTTGGTGCCGCCCTGGGCGGTGTTGCCTCTTATCGAAGGCGGCGCCTCGGCGACTTTAAGTTCAACTTTAATCGGCGGCTCAACATTTATTATTTTGTCGCCGAATTTAAATGCTTTTACTTCCGTTCCCGGCCTGAGATACTTGCCGGTCTCATTCAAAACCTCGTCCGTCAAAAGAAACCGGGTGCTCGGTTTTCCCACTTCATGAAACCAATATTCACCCCGGTTGTGGTAAATGAACTGGACCGGCGTTATCTCGATTTCCGCTTCCCCAAAACTTTCATTCTGGTGGGCGGTGTAAGGCATAACCTTGCCGGATATCAGGTTTTTGATTTTGAGCTGAGCGACGGGTTTCCGTTGCTGCATCCTTACGAACGCGTACTCCAAAACCTCGTACGGCTCGCCGTCTTTCACGAAAAGCATTCCGATTTTTAGTTCGTTATACGACAACATTGTTCTTTAAGAATTTATAATTGACGCACTAAGAAGTTTAAATAATAATGCTAATGGATGTCAAGCAATGGGAAAAAAGCGTATGTCGCGATGTCGGGCGGAGTGGACTCATCGGTTGCCGCTCTTCTTTTGCGCGATGCCGGCTATGATGTGACCGGTGTTTTCATGCGCTGCTATAACCTTGACGGCTGTGCCGAACGCGATGCGACGGATGCCCGCCGGGTGGCAGCTCATCTGAATATTCCCTTCTACGTTTTTAATTTCGAAAAAGAGTATAAGCAGAGAGTGGTGGAGTATATGGTTGAGGGCTATAAACGGGGAATTACGCCCAATCCGGACGTGATGTGCAACAAGGAGATAAAATTCGGGTTGTTTTTGGAAAAAGCGTTGTCTTTGGGCGCGGATTATGTGGCGACCGGACACTATGTTAAGCTTCGCCGTCATTCTCTTTCGAGAACCGGTCGTTCTTCGGCTCCAGCGGCCGAAGCCGACCTGCGCTCTCGCTCTCGCGGCTCCTTTGGAGACCAAGCCCGCGAGAGTTCCGAGAGCTTCTCTCAAGAAAATGCCGGCTTGCTAAACTTATTTGAAGCCAAAGATAAAAACAAAGACCAATCTTATTTTCTCTGGACTTTGGTCCAAGACCAGCTGAAGCATTGTCTTTTTCCAATCGGCGATTATTTGAAGAGTGAGGTGAGGGAGATGGCGAGACGGGCCGGGTTGCCGACGGCCGAGAAGAAGGATTCGCAGGGGATTTGTTTTTTGGGAAAAGTCAGTCTGCGGGATTTCCTGAAAAAACGCATTCCGGCGGAGAAGGGAAAAGTTCTCACGACGGCCGGCGAAAAAGTGGGCGAGCACGACGGGGCGGGGTTTTATACCATCGGTCAGCGGCACATTGGAATTTCAAATTATAAATCGCGAATCGGGGGACGGCACGAAACGAAGCCGCATTACGTGGCGGCCAAAGACGTGAAAACGAACACCGTTGTCGTTGCCGAGGGCAGCGACAATCCGGCTTTGTATAAAGGAGAAGTTGATCTTGCGCACGTCAGTTTTATAAACCCGGATTTTCCTGGAACAATTTGTCCCTCGATATTGCTCGGGATCTCCGGCGCGAATTGGCGAAAGGATGTTTTAGTGCGTGTTCGTTATCGCCAGCCGCCGGCCGAGGCAAGAATCATGAGTAACGAATCAGGAATAAAGTTAACCTTTAAAGAGCCTCAGAAATTCGTTGCCCCGGGTCAATCGGCGGTTTTTTACTCCGAGGAAGGTGAACTTTTGGGCGGCGGTGTTATTATTTAGGTAATGTCCGAAAAGAAAATTTGCCGGAACTGTAAGAAGGATTTTGTAATGGAATCCGAAGATTTCGATTTTTACAAGAAAATAGACGTCCCGCCGCCGACTTTATGTCCCGATTGTCGTCAGCAAAGGCGTTATGCGTGGCGCAATGAGCGGGTTTTATATCGGCGCGATTGCGACCTTTGCAGGAAGAATGTAGTTACGATTTACTCTTCGAACAAACCCTATAAAATTTACTGCACGCTCTGTTTTTGGTCGGATAAATGGGACGGCACCGATTATGGCCGTGATTTTGATTTCTCGAAAAACTTTTTTGAGCAATTTTATGAACTGCAGCTCCGGGTACCGCGTATCGCTCTTCTCTCCAAAAATAGCGTGAATGCTGATTACACTCATCATTCCTCCGACAACAAAAATTGCTATTTATGTTTCGGAACATTCGATTCGGAGAATATTTTGTACTCAACGAATATGTGGGGCGGTATTAAAAAGGACAGCAGCGACTGTTACCACGTTTTGGGTGTTGCCGAGCGTGTCTACGAGCTTGTTGATTCCGAAAGATGTTACGGTTGCCAATACGGCGTTCGTCTTCGCGACTGCACCGATTGTCTTTATTGCTTTGACTGTCGGAACTGCTCCAACTGCTTTTTGTCGTCGAACCTGCGGGGCAGGCAACATTATTTTTTGAACAAACCTTATTCCAAGGAAGATTACGAGAAAAAGGTAAAAGAATACAAGCTTACTTCCCAGCAAACTCGTGACGGACTTTATAAACAGTGGCTGGATTTGGTGAAAAACGGCATTCATCGCTTCGCGGTTATCGAAAAATCCGCGGATGTTTCCGGGAATATGATTATCAACTCCAAAAATTCCCACTTCGTTTTCGATGCCGACAACGTTGAAGATGTAAAGTACGCGACTCTTTGTACCGATATGAAGGATTCCATGGACTTCTATCACGTTGGTTTCGGCTGCGAAC
The DNA here is from genome assembly GCA_964528065.1 of uncultured Candidatus Saccharibacteria bacterium. Lineage (GTDB taxonomy): Bacteria > Patescibacteriota > Minisyncoccia > UBA6257 > GWB1-50-10 > CAZGHF01. Next base: position 1,876 of record CAZGRD010000003.1, on the reverse strand, counting down.
TGATTTACGAAGGCCACGGCATGACTTACGACTATGATTGCCGTTTCGTGCATTTCAGTTACAACAATGCGCGTCTTACTTATTGTGACGACTGCCACAACGGCGAGGACCTTTTTGGATGTGTCGGTGTGAAACAGGGTAAGTTTTGTATTCTCAACAAACGATATTCGGAAGACGAATACCGAGTTCTTAGAAACAAAATCATCGCTCATATGAAAAAGACGAAAGAATTCGGTGAATTCTTTCCGGCACGTTTTTCGCCGTTCGGTTACAACGAGACTCAAGGAAACGTTTATATGCCTCTCAGTAAAGAAGAAGCAATAACGAGGGGATATAGGTGGGAAGACCGCGTACCGGGGACATTCGGCAAAGAAACTTTGAGATTGGAAGAAATTCCGGATGATATCGGGGAAGTGTCCGACGATATTTTGAAAGAAGCTTTGGTTTGTGCGAATTGCCGCAAAAACTACAACATTCTAAGACCCGAACTGGTCTTTTATCGCCGGGAGAGCCTTCCAATTCCGCGGTTATGTCCCGATTGTCGCTATATGCGGAGGCTTAAATTGCGCCCGCCGCGGAATTTGTGGCACCGGAGGTGCATGAAACCCGGCTGTCAGAACAAATTCGAAACTCCTTATGCCCCCGAAAGGCCCGAGATTGTCTACTGTGAAACCTGTTACAATGCGGAAATAGCATGAATTCAGAGACGAAACAGTGTCAAAATTGTAAGCAGAGTTTCGTTGTTGAACCGGAAGATTTCAATTTCTATAAGAAAATAAATGTCCCGCCCCCGACGTGGTGCCCGGAGTGCCGGATGATTCGTCGGATGGTTTGGCGAAATGAACGTGCCCTATACAAGCTACCGTGTGATTTATGCGGCCATAGAGTTATCTCCATGTTCGACAGGGAAAATCATTCGTTTCCGATATATTGCCGGGAGTGTTGGTGGTCGGACAAGTGGGACCCCTTGTCCTACGGTCTGGGATTGGACTGGGGTCGCCCGTTTTTCGTTCAATTCCAAGAACTACTTGGGCGTGTCCCCAAGCAAAACCTTTGGCAAACTAATGTACGTGGTGGAGAATTTTCTAATTTTAGCCGGGATAATTCCGATATTTATCTTTCCTACTCAGTTATTAAAGCGGAGAGCGTATATTTTTCCAAAAACATAGATGACTCCAGGTGGGTGTTTGATTGCTTGGATGTCCAAAACTCTGAATTGTGCGCCGAGGTTATAATGGGTTCGCACAATTATAACTGCAAATACTTTCTCTACAGCCGTGATTGCATTGATTCTTCCTTTCTGTTTGACTGCGTGAACTGCAAAAACTGTTTTCTCTGTTCCAACCTGCGCGGGAAAGAGTATTGTTTTGAAAATAAACAACTTACACGAGATGAGTACCTTAAGAAAATCAAAAGTTTGGATGAGGGTTTTCAAGCTACGGAGTCGGTTAGGCGACAATTTAGAGAACTGGTGCGGCGTTCCTTGCATAAATACGCTCAAGTAACCAATTGCCAAAATAGTTTGGGTCACGATCTAAGGGATTGTCGGAACGTGAAGTATGCTTTTAACTCTTTTGAAATGGAAAATGTTTCTTACGCAGCGCGTTGTCTTAAGGCCAAAGACTGTATGGACGTAAATCACATTGGCCGCGGTACTCAATTAATTTATGAATCTGTTTCTGGTGGCGCAGAGGATAGTTACGGCGTGAATTTTACGGTAAGCGGTCTTGGTGGTTTTCGAGATGTTTATTTCACGGACCACTGCCAATCCATTTCCGACTGTTTCGCCTGCGTCGGCCTCCGCAACAAACAATACTGCATCCTCAACAAACAATACACAAAGGAAGAATACGAATCCCTTGTCCCCAGGATCATA
>CAZGRD010000002.1:13162-41354 GCA_964528065.1 uncultured Candidatus Saccharibacteria bacterium | reverse complement strand
AATCGAATCGGAGCTCAGTGAAAAAACCGAAAAGGGAATTGTCCGCGACCCGGTCCTAGAAACCGCCTATCAGGACATCGAAAATCTCCGGGACTCCCTCCAACAGGCCCGGGAAAAACTATTTGAGGTCGGCGTCTATATCACAATCTACGGCACGGACTTAACGAGTCTGAGCAAGCTCGAGAACAAAATCGAATCCGTGATGGAGAGCAAGCTCGTTTACATAAAACCAGCTCTTTTCCGGCAGCTTGAAGGATTGAATTCCGTCCTGCCCATCGGCGAGGACGCTCTTGGCGTCGGCACGCCTCTGAACTCGGGGCCGGTTTCTTCGCTTTTCCCATTCGTCTCGCCCGACCTTTCCTCCGACAAGGGGATTCTCTACGGCGTGAACCTCCACAACAACGGCTTGGTGATTTTCGACCGATTCTCGCTCGAGAACGCGAACAGCGTGGTGTTCGCAAAATCCGGGAGCGGCAAATCCTACGCAACCAAACTCGAAATCATCCGTTCGATGATGATGGGCACGGACGTCATTGTCATCGACCCGGAGAACGAGTACCAAAACCTCGCAAACGCCGTAGGCGGCAGCTTCTTCAAAATTTCCCTCACTTCTCCAAGCCACATCAACCCATTCGACATACCGATAATTCCGGAGGGAGAGGAGCCGGCCGACGTTTTTAAATCGCACGTCTTAAACCTCACCGGCCTCGTGAAACTCATGCTCGGCGAAATAAGCCCCGAAGAAGACGCGCTCTTGGACAGGGTCATCACCGAAACTTATGCTTCCCGCGACATCACCGCCGAGAACTTCGGCGCCGGCAAGGAAATCGCTCCGCCGCTCCTGGAAGATCTCCAGACGGTACTGGATAATACCGAAGGCGGCCGGACGCTCGCCCAGCGCCTCGATAAATTCACCCATGGTTCTTATGCCGGCTTCACCAACGCGCCGACGAACGTCGACATCGCAAACCGCCTGATTGTTTTTTCAATCCGCGATTTGGAAGACGAACTCCGGCCGATAGCGATGTATATCGTTTTGAACTTCGTCTGGAGCCTGATTCGCTCGAAATTGAAGAGAAGAATGCTCATAATCGACGAGGCTTGGTGGATGATGAAATATAAAGATAGCGCTTCTTTCCTCTTCGGTCTCGTAAAGCGGGCGAGGAAATATTATCTCGGGGTCACCACCATCACTCAGGAGGTTGAAGATTTTTTGAAATCCGATTTCGGCCGGCCTGTCATTACCAACTCCTCGATTCAGTTTTTGATGAAACAGGCGCCGGCCTCAATTACCGCGGTGGCGCAGGCATTCAACATTACCGAGGGTGAGAAAGCGTTTCTGCTTGAAGCTGCTGTCGGCGAAGGGCTTTTCTTCGCCGGATTGAAGCATGTGGCAATAAAAGTCATACCGTCTTACACCGAGGACCAGATAATCACCACCAACCCCGAACAAATATTGGAAATGAAAGGGATTGAAAAACAATGAACGAAGAAAAAGAAAAATTTACGGAGAGTGAGTTGGTTGTGGGCGGTTTGGGAGCGCTTCTTATCGACGGCGTCTGCGGCGCAATCGATTTCGTCTCGGCTGGCATCAGCGCTGTTATTACCCCTGTCGCTCAATTGGCGGCAACGGGCGCAATTGAGTGGTGGATTAGCCAAAAAGGCGGCGACCTTGGAATTATTGATGTGAAACGAATGGGAAAATACGCGTCTAACTTGATACCCGTAATCCCCACCGTTTTCTTTATCTTCCTGATCTCCGCTTTTATACATAATCACCCTGAAATCACCGAGGTCGCCGCAAAGTCAGCCGGGCCAGCTGGTAAATTAGACAAATTAGCATGAAAAAGTTACTTATTATTGTGTTATTAGTCATTGGTCATCAGTTATTAGTCGCGCCTGTCGGCGCGCAAACCCCGGCCCAAGTCATAATGACCTGGCGGGCCGATAACTTCTATCCGGCCGATTTCGAAGGCAAGGCGCCCGCCACGCCGGGCACGCCTCTTGCGGTTTCGGCCGAAGTTCTGCGGGGCGGAAAACTAACCGATCTCTCGGATGCGGCGTTTACCTGGTACGTTGACGAAAAACTCCGGGGGCGTGGCGAGGGTTTGAAAGAAATCGCTTTTAGCGCGAATAAATCGGTCGGCGACAGTCATTTCATAAGAGTAAATATCCAATCATCGGAAGGGGAGGTTTTTGAAAGCTCTATCCGCGTCCCCATCTCAAGTCCGATGGTCGTTCTGGAATCGCCTTATCCCAACCAGCTTGTGAAGTCCGGCGACAGAGCGGAAGTAACCGCCGTTCCTTATTTCTTCAACGTAAGTTCTTTCCAAAATCTGAATTTCTTCTGGCGAGTTGATAATGGCGCGACGGAAGAGAGCGGCAACGATAACCAGCTTACGTTGAATACCGGCGGGGCAAAGCCCGGGCAAACCATTCAAATTACCGGCACCGCCCGAAATATAAAAAATGCTCTTGAGGCGGCAACCTCGAGAATAAGACTGGTAATCTATTAATATGAAGAAAAGCCCAAGACTTATAACCCATAACTTAAGACTGATAACAACTATCGCTATTGTTGCGTTGCTTGTTATCGGTTATTGGTCATTAGTTATAGGTCCAGCCCGCGCCGCTCTCGAAATCAAAGTAATCTCCAGTCCGGATACAACCTTGACGACGGATGAGAGTATTGCCGCCTATATTGTCCGGCTCTACTGGTTTGCGGTCGGAGCCGCCGGAGCTGTTGCCGTTGCGGTAATTGTGGGCGGTGCGATTTACTACATGACTTCGTCCGGCAGTCCCGACAAACAAAACGAGGCCAAAAGCTATATGACCTCGGCTTTGTGGGGAGTAACCCTACTTTTGGGTTCGTACTTCATATTGAACACCATTAATCCGCAAATAACGAGCTTGGAATCGCTTAACAGAGCTTTCAACTTGCCCAGCTGCGGCGAGGTCTCCAATGGAAGACCGGGAATAGATTGTCTGCCGGCGGTACCGAAAGCCCTCCCGGTCTGCGGCGAAGAAGTTGCTACCGGCACGCCTGGAGTAAATTGTCTGCCCGCTTGTAAGGCGAGTGAACGAGCTTGTGTCCTCGGCGAAAAAGAAGGGTCTACATTAAACGGCGAAAAGCCGTGCACTAAGTGCGCTTATTCGCCATATATAGCTCCTGAAGGGGTTGGCTGCAGCGCTGCTTGCTTTTTCGACCCAGATAAAACCGGGGCGGCAGCGGCTTGCGATTTTAATGATCCATCTGCCGTCTGTACTGCTATCGACAAGAACACTAACGCCTGCCAGGTCAATAATCCCAGAAGACCCGCTCCTTGCGTCTGCGAGAATTGCAGAATAATACCCGATGAAATCCCCGTCAAAACGGAAAATACTTGCCCTAGTAGCACTTTAGGCGAGTGTTTCTTACAAGATTCCGTCGTCGAAAAGTTGGAGGAAGTTTTTGAAGATAATTTCATCCGGGCAAATTTTGCCCAAAACAAATGGCGGATTACCGAGGCGTTTCCTCCTGTTGCAAACCACGCCTCCAGAACGCACTACAACGGCAGAGCGTTCGACGTCGCCCCGGATCCGAACTGGACCTACGAGTGTAAAGAGGCTTTGGAAATAGCGAGGAAGTTTGCCCAAGCCGATTTTTACTTCGTTTTAATAGAGGGACCGGAGGGTTTCTGCTCGCCGGACATTCCCAGCGAAGACGGTCCCATACCGGGCGCGAACGGTGTAACCAGGGACGTTAATAATAATCCTTTTCATATCCACATTTCAGAGGGTTAGTTTTAGAAAGCTATGAAACCAATCTTTAAAATCCTGATAGTCGTTCTAGTCCTCGTCGTTGCAGGACTCACAATTTATCTCCTTTTTAGCGGCGGTGGGGAAGAGGTTGAAGGTGTCCCCGGCACGGAACCGGAGGGTGGGCCGGCGGCAACCGAAACGGAAACGGAATCGGCTCTCAAGAAAATTTCCGATAACCCGGTTTTTGACTTTTGGGTAAACGAATCGACGAAGGAAATCTTTTATCTTACCCCAAGCGGAGAAGTGTTCGGCGCCAAAGACGGTTCCGATTTGGAAATCTTCGGACAAGCGATGGACGCTTTGAATTTCATCGAAGTCGGACCGGGCGGCCGGAAAATTCTCGCCGCCTTCGGCGACCCGCAAACGCCCAAGTGGGGGGTATTCGATGTTGTAGACGGCGTCTGGCGACCCTTACCGGCCGACATTACGAATGCCGCTTGGGGTGAGAGCGACGAGAAATTGATCGTAACCGTTGAAAGCGGCAATGATTTAAATCTTGCCGAGGCGGATATAACCAAAACGCCGCCTTCTTACCGGACTTTTGTGAGGGATTTTCAGCTAAAGGATATAAAAATGACTTATCTACCCGAAAATCGGGTTATTATAAGCGAATTGCCCTCTGCCTCCTATGCCGCTTCTCTCTGGCAGCTCAACCTGAAATCGCTCGTTTTCAATCTTCTCGTCGCGCCGGAAAAAGGACTCGACATATCCTGGTCGGACGACAAAAAATCGGTCTTTCTCTTCGGTCTTGACTCGGGTCTTTCGGTCCTCGACGAAAACTTCCGAACGAAAGTCCCAAACTCATACCTCCCCGTCACCCTCCCTGAAAAATGCGCCGCCGATGCCTCAAAAATTTACTGCTTCGTGCCGCAGAATATACCGGCAGACGTGTCTTTATCCGACGATTACCTTACTAAAAAATTCTTCTCGGTTGACGACTTGGTTATTTTGGAAATTGATTCCGAGGAAATCGCCGAAATTATCCAAAGCGACACCGCCAGCGTCCCGGCGATCGACGCGAAAAATCCCCGCGTTTCAGGGGATAAACTCTACTTTATAAACCGATACGACAACTACCTCTACAAGATAAGTCTTTAGGACAACGAGAGGTGTTTTATCACGACGTGGCGTTCTTTACCGATACCGGCGCTTTCGGTTTTCAAATCCGGGTGAGTGGTAATTTCCAAATGGACAAGACGCCGCTCATAGGCGTTCATCGGCGGCAACTCGACTTCATCTTTGGTAACGGTGGCTTTTTTCGCCGCCGCTCTCGCCAGTTCGGCAATTAATCTTTCCCGCTCTTTGCGGTAATAGTTGAGGTCGACAACCAGCGCTTTTTCTTTTTTGCACATCAGATTCAAGATGTGCTCAATCGCCGGGAGGGTGGTAGCCACTCTGGGCTCTATAACTTCGTCGTCGATGAAAATGGATATTTTGGAATGCTCTTCGTCGAAATCAACCCGGGCCCCGTTAAAGCCCATTAATTCAAGCATGTTCTTGGTTTTTTCCACCGTGTTCTCCATCGTGGTCAATCCTCGGTAATTTCCTGTTTATGATAACCTGCTGACCCAAAGAAAACAATACTGACGTCGTCCAGTAAAGACCGAGAGCGGCTGGAAAATTCATGAGGATGGCGAAAGTGACAACCGGTCCGATTACAACCATCATCCTGCCCGCTCCGGCAATTTGAGCCAAAAAACCTTCTTCTTTTTCTTTACTCTTTCGGGGCAAACTTAATTTGGTCTGAAAATACTGGAGAGCCGCAGCGACTACCGCCAAAATAATGCTTCTCTCGCCGAGATCAAGAATCCCCAAAAGAGAAAGGCTGCCAAAAACCTCGGTCGTAATTTCGTGGAGGAAAATCTGGTAAATTGCTATAAGGACCGGTAACTGGAGAAGAAGAAGAAGAAATCCGGAAAGCGGATTCAGACGATGTTCGCGGTAAAGGGCCATAAGGCGCCTGGCTTGCTCTTCTTGATTGTCTTTGTGGTCAAGTTGAATCTTTTTAATGTGCGGTTGAAGGCGCGCCATAACCGCCTGGTCTTTGGCGCTCTTCCAAAAAATCGGGAAGAGGACGATTCTCACGAAGAGCGTGAGGACTATAATCGCAATACCCAAGTCCCCAAAAGAAAAGTTTTGGTGGATAAAAATCAAAACCGAGAGCATTGGTTCGTAAATATAGTTGTTGAAAATTCCCGTCATTTCCCCGTTCTTATTTTATTTTTTGCGCAATCTCCCGCCGAAGCTCGTCGTAAGTGAGACTGGCTGCTCCGGGCCTTACAATAATAACAAAGCCGGGACTGGACTTACCAATAACCGGTCGGATAGCGGCTTTGATCCTCCTTTTTAGGAGGTTTCTTGTAACGGCCTTCTTTGCAACGCTTTTACCCAAAACCACTCTTAACGTCCCCGGTCTTTCGGGATTTTTCTTAACCACGAAGAAAGCCATTCTCAAGCTTAGGGAGAAAGTCTTTTTCTTCCTCTTCTCCTGCGGCGCTTCAAAACCGCCCGGCCGCCGGCGGTTCTCCTTCGTTTCAAAAAACCGTGGCTTCTTTTTCTCTTCTTTTTCTTGGGTTGGTAGGTTCGTTTAGGCATAAAATTTGTTCCACACCTTATTCACAATTAAAACACATTTGGGGTTTTTATTCAATATTGCGGAGAAGCCTTTTTTGTCTATCATTATAACTACTTAACATGGATTCAAAAGAAATCTGGAAAACGGTTCTCGGCGAAATCGAACTTCAAATCTCAAGGCCTAATTTTCTAACTTGGCTGAAACAAAGTCAACTCCTTAATAAAAACGAAAGGGACGGCACCGCTCTCGTGGGCCTCCCCAACAACTTCGCCAAAGAGTGGGTTAAAAACCGTTACCATAAAATAATCCTTGGATCTCTCCGAAATATCGACGGCTCAATTAAGCACATCGATTACATTGTTGTGAGCCAAAATCAGGGCGAAGAGCAGTTGATTCAGAAGAGAACGAGAATTATAAGACAAACTACGGACCCCCAACAAAGTCTGATGGAGTTGAAAGTCGACCCAAAGACAAATTTAAATCCCCGCTACACTTTGGATTCTTTTATTGTTGGTTCTTCGAATGAGCTTGCCTGCGCCGCAATACAAGCAGTGATCAAAGACGTCGGAAAAAAATACAATCCTCTTTTTATTTACGGCGGAGTGGGGTTGGGGAAAACCCACCTCATCCAGGCGGCTGGAAACGAAATCCAAAGAGTTTACGAAAAGAGAACAAATGTCCTCTACGTAACCTCGGAAAAATTCATAAACGACGTAGTTTGGTCAATAAGGAATAAAAGAATGGAAGACATGAAGAGAAAGTACCGGGACGTCGATGTTCTCATCGTCGATGATATTCAGTTTATCGGCGGGAAGGCCGCGACAGAACAGGAGTTTTTCTACACCTTCAACGTTCTTCACGAAAACAACAAGCAAATAATCATCTCTTCCGACCGGCCTCCGGCCGCCATCCCCACCCTCGAAGAAAGGTTAAGGTCCCGGTTTGAGGGGGGAATGACCGCTGATATAAGCTACCCGGATTACGAGATGAGGCTCGCAATCTTGAAAGCCAAGGTTCAGGAACAGGGTTGGCCGCTTCCGGACAAAACACTCGAAGCGATTGCCGCCAAGGTCCAAAGAAACATAAGAGAACTTGAGGGGGTTCTTAATAAGGTTGTTTTTTACGAACAGTACAAGGGCGAAAAAATAGATTCGAAGAAGCTCGACGAAATAATAAGCGAAACGACCCAAGTTTCTTCCAAAAACATTACTGTGAATTCCGTAATTAAGGCGGTGGCGGACTTTTTTGAGGTTTCGCCGAACGACCTGACCGGCCGAAGTAGAAAAAGCGAGGTTGTTGAGCCAAGACAGGTTTGTATGTATCTTCTACGGGATGTTTTGAAGCTTTCCTATCCTCACATCGGGGAAAAACTGGGAAATAGGGACCACACAACGGCAATTCACGCCTGCGAAAAAATAGCAAAAGACATTAATCAAAACCCAAGCCTTAATCAAAAAGTTATTCTCATTAAGGAAAAGATGTTTAAGAACGGGGGATAACACCTTATTAAATTTCCAATTACTAATTTCTAATTCCCAACAACCCACAACAAACCAGCTTCTATCAACAACTTACCAAAAACACAAACAAGAAATAAGTAATTAGCAATTGATAATTTTCGCCTTATCCCCCTATCAACACAAACTACTATAAACACTATATGAAATTAATAATATTAAAAACTAACTTAGTAGAGGGGCTTAACGCCGTTGAGGGCTCGGTTGGCAGCGACACCAATTTGCCGATATTGAAAAACGTTTTTCTGGGAACGGAGGGCAATAATATAATTATTACTTCCACAAACCTAGAACTCGCGATAAAGAGGATTGTTTCGGGAAAAATAATAGAAGCCGGCGTGGCCACGGTCCCGTTTCAGGTTTTAAGCAGTATTATTAAAAACCTTAACACCGAGCGAGTGACTCTCGAGGAAAAAGGCAACAACCTAACCATTATCACCGACAACTATGAGGCGTCTGTTCTTGCCCAAGATCCTAAGGATTTCCCGATTATTCCCGGCATCCAAAACAAGAAAAACTCAATAAAGACCGGCGTAGAGCCGCTAAAAGAGGCCCTATCCAATGTTATCGTCGCCGCTCAATTTTCGGATATCAGGCCGGAAATAAGCGGCGTACTTGTTAATTTGAGCGGCGGCAAAATAACCTTGGTTGCGACCGACAGTTTCCGCCTGGCTGAAGTGACTATTAATTTTAACCAGACTCAATCAAGTTTGAAAGAAGCGGCGGTGATAATTCCCCTAAAGACCGGGACCGAGGTTTTGAGGATTTTAAACGCCGAGAAAGAAGGAAATGCGGAAATATTCATTGACCAAAATCAGGTTCTTTTCGAAATAGGAAACAACTATGTGATCTCCAGACTCGTCGACGGAAAATTTCCCGACTATCAGGCGATAGTTCCGCGGGAAACCAAAAACGAAATTTCCTTTAACAGAGAGGAGATGATGAATGCGGTAAAGTTAGCGAAAGTCTTTGCCGGTCGGGCCAACGACGTTTCTTTGGTGGTAGGCGACAACGGAAAGTTTCTGGAGGTTTGCTCCAGCGACGCTTCGCTCGGAGAAAACCGCTACCGGCTCCCGGTAAAACTAAGGGGCAGTAAATTTAAAATAAGCTTCAATTGGCGCTACCTAATGGACGGCCTGAAGATTTATAAAGGCGAGGAAATTGTTCTCGGTATGAACGATCCTGACCGCGCCGTTGTGCTTAAAAATCCCAACGAGCCGTTCCTGCTCTATATAGCGATGCCGATTAAATCCTGAACCCACGCCGAAAGATTATTGGAAGAAAACAATCGTCGAAACGGAACTCTGGTTTCCTAAAACATCAAACGTTTTTATTTCAATCAGATTTTGGGCCTCAAGCGGTCCAAGGAGATAATACTGATAGTTGTAGGATTTACCGCTTATGTTGGTAATATTTGCCAACCGCTTGTTGAGGTAGAGCTCAACCCTGCTTAGTCCGTTTTCGGCTCTTACCTCAGCGGCGACTCTTAGAGGAAGACCGACAAATGAACCATTGAAAGGCGTTACGTTGTTTACGGAGACAAGATTCGAAGAAAGAGCGTAATCCTCAAAACTCACGCTCGAAGGAAGAGACTTGTTGAAGGCGTAGAAGTTGGCGATATTGGTCTTAGCCCACTCAATGACGGCCGTTTCCCAATTATAGAATTGAGAATCTTCGTCGGGGTCCTGCGGTTTTGGCCCCAAAGGATCGCTTTTATCCACGTAATAGAGGATTGAATGGACTTGAGGAAGGGATACGCCGTTTACGAGCGCGGTGTAAGTCGAGAGGCCGTTTAACATCGGTTTGGAGGGAAGAGCCTCCGCGACCGGTCTTGTAAACGTCTCCGAGGGGAACTTGTCCAAAACCGCGTTCATAAACTCGCTCCAAATAGGAACCGCCGCCAAGATACTTGACCCTCTTCTTTGCATCGGCGAATTGTCGTTGTTGCCGGCCCAAACACCGACCGTAAGAGAAGGTGTGTAACCCATCGCCCAAGCGTCGCGGTAATCATTGGTGGTTCCGGTTTTTAATGCCACCTCTTTTCCGGGGAAAACCGTAAGCCCCAAACTACTTTCAAAAAGCCCGCCTCTTAAGCCCGTATCGGAGAGAATCTGATTTATAATTCTCACATATTGAGGTTCAAAAACCCGCTCGCTTTCGTCGGTCCATTCCTCAATCGTATCGCCTTTTCCGTTTTCAACTTTAAGAACCAAGCCTTGTTCATGTTTCGTTCCTTCCTCGGCAAGGGTCGAGTAAGCCTTCACAAGCTCGATTAGTTTTACTTCGCCGCCGCCCAAAACAAGAGAGAGTCCGTAACGCCCCCTTTCTTTCAAGGTATTTATGCCGAAGCCCTCGATAGTCGAGAGAACATTGTCGAAACCGGCAAGATAAAGAACTTTTACCGAAGGGACGTTTATCGAGTGAGCAAGGCCTTCCTCGAGCGAGACAGGTCCCCGGAACACGCCGTCGAAATTTTGAGGATGGAAGCATTCATCATTTTCGTTTCCGAAATTAACGAGAGGCGGGCACTCGGGGTTTTGGGCGGCGAATTCGGTCGGGACGTCGAAAACCACACTTTTCGGCTGATAGCCTCCTTGGAAAGCCGTAAGATAAACAAATGGCTTCAAAGCACTGCCCGGCTGGCGAAAGCCTTGAGTGGCGACGTTAAAATTTCCTTCATTCTCGAGGTCATACCAGTCGCGGGAACCGACCATGGCGACAATTTGGCCCGTTTTCGGGTCTTCGGCAACCAGGGCGGCGTTTTTACCGCTGTAGAGTTCTTCGTTACGCTCTGCGCCGTTTAAGACCGCTTCTTCAGCCGCCTGCTGGACTTCCCAGTCGAGCGTCGTTATAACCTTCAGTCCGCCATTTACAACTTCTTCTTCCCCATAACGGCCGACAAGGTAATCCTTAACTGCCAGGGAAAAATGAGGAGCATTTATCTTGCCGAGCGAAGGCGGCGCGAAAACAACCTCGGTTGCCTTAATGTCCTCCTCCTCTTCTTCCGTGATATATCCCAACTCAGCCATTCTTTGGAGGACGCGGTCTACCCGCTTGAACAAATCTTCGGTGTGGCTGCCCCAAGGCGAGTAATAGCTCGGAGCCTGGGGCAGGCTCGCTATGATAACCGCCTCCATCGGAGAAGCGTCGCGGACGGATTTATTGAAATAGATTTGGCTTGCCGCCTCGACGCCGTAAGCGTTCGAGCCGTAAGGAATTTGGTTTAAATAAAGAGCGAAAATTTCATCCTTGGAGTATTTTGATTCCAACTCTATGGCGAGGATGAGCTCTTTTACTTTTCTCGTGATTGTTTTTTCGGTTGAAAGAAACGCGCTTCTTGCGAGCTGTTGGGTGATTGTCGAGCCGCCCTGGCTTAGCCGTCCCTCTTTTAAATTGACTATGAAAGCCCTAGCGATACCTTTGAGGTTGAAGGCCGGCTGGTTGTAAAAATTGGCGTCCTCGGCCGCGAGAGTCGCTTCTTTCAGGAACTCGGGAACTTCATTGAAGGGCACAACCGTTCTTTTTTCTTCGCCGTGGATTTCGTAGAGGAGAACCTCCCCGGTTCGGTCGTAGAGTTTTGTGGACTGGCTGATTTTTCTCTCGCCGAACTGTTCCGGGGAAGGCAAGCCCTTCATTAAAGCCGTGACGTAGATACTGCCGGCGGCGATGAAAAAAACCGCAAGACCGCCGGCTACGAGCAGAACCGATAGCAAAACACGTCTTTCATAAATAGCTCCGCGCCTCTTTTTGGATTTTTTGTTTCTAACCACCTCTTTATTCTAACAAAAACCCCGCCTATCACGGACCGAGCGGGGTTTTATTTTGTAATTTTATTATTCTAAGTTTTCGTCAGCGTCGTCTTCGTCGTCGTCCGCATCGTCAGCCTTGTCTTCTCCAGCTTCTTCACTCGTTTCCTCCTCTTCCTCATCGGCCATCATCCCAATGATTTTTTTGTCGAGAATAGCCATAAATTAAACCTTAGATACGACCTTTAGCCGAACCGGCTTTTATATTTTAGAGAAGTATAGCCGAGAGCTTTCGGGTGTCAACCCCCACGTTCATTGCTCACAGCGATGGCTATGGCAAGAGCGTCGCTTACGTCGTCGGTCATTTTTCTCGGTTTAATTTTGAGGAAATAATTGACCATTTTAGCAACAGATTCTTTCGACGCCCGGCCGTTGCCGGCAACGGCAAACTTAACCTCATTCGGTCCGACTTCGAAAAGAGGGATACCGGTTTTTGTAATTGTGTTTAAAATTACGCCTCTTGCTTCGGCAACGGCAAGAGCCGTCTTCTTGTTCTTCGTGAAGTAAAGCTTTTCAAGCCCAATTCTCGCCGGTTTTGTTCTTCGAATGACGATTTTAATTTCCTTCTCCAGAGCGGCAAGTTTTTCTCCATGGTTTGCGGTTTTGAGCTCGATAAGGCCGCTTTCCAGATGTTCCAGCGCCCCGCCATTTTTTCCTATGGCGCCGTAGCCGATCCTGGTCGTACCGGGGTCAATGCCTAAAATAATCATAACTAAGGCAAATTCGTATAAACCTTTTGAACGTCCTCCAGTTCTTCGAGGGTGGCGAGAAGTTTTTCCGTTTTTTCTTTATCTCCGTTTCCCAATTCCTGTTTGAACTTCGGTCGCCATTCTTCGCCGTTCTTTTCGAACGCCCAAGAAGTTGCGCCCGGTTCGGCAATTCGTCCGCCGTTGTTCTTGAGCATTAATTTGATTTCTTGGACCGTTCTGTTTCTATTGTCTGTAATCGCTTCGATGATGACGGCGGCGCCGCCCGGGCCATAGGCTTCGATTGTAATCTCTTCGAGGCTTTGGGCGCGTTCTCGGACTTTCTTGATAGCTCTTTCGATGTTTTCTTGGGGGACATTCGACTGTTTCGCCCGCTCGAGAGCCGCCTTGAGGCGGGGATTGAATTCCGGTTTTTCTTCGTCCCGGGCCGCCACCGTAATTGCTTTCAAAAGCTTAGAAAAAAGAGCGCTTCTTTTCTTATCGAGAACGCCTTTCTTCACTTTTATCTGCTTCCATTTATTGTGGCCGGCCATGTGCGTTTATTCCTCGTAAACCATTCCCTTCTCCGGGACGAGGGCTTTATCGAGAGGCAGGGTAAGCCAGAACGTCGTTCCTCTCCCTAACGCGGACTCGACGCCGATTTCCCCGCCATGGCGTTTTACGATATTTTTTGCGATGTAGAGCCCTAAACCGCTGCCGTTCGGTTCCGCCTGAATTGCGTTCTGACTTCGGTGGAATTTTTCGAATATTTGATTTAAGTCCTCTTCCGGGATGCCGATGCCGGTATCCGAAACTTTGATTTTAATGAAGCGCCCCCTGTTTTGAGTTTCTTCCAATGAGACAGTAACGCTGCCCCCTTTAGTGTTGTACCTTATTGCGTTGTCGAGAATATTGGAAAGAACCATTCCGAGGCGGTCCGGGTCGATCCTTACGCCGTATTTTTGTTTTCCGTCGTTGAAACGAACACTGATGCCATAACCGGTCGCTATCGGTTCCACATACGAGATTATTTTGTTGATGAATTGGGAAAGCTCCGTGTCCTCGAATTTATAACCGAATTTTCCCTCTTCTATTTTTGCCGCCTCCAGAAGGTCGTTTACTATTTTAATCATCCGTTCCGTAAGACCGGAACTGGTTTTCAATTTTTCCTGGAGTTCCGGCTTGTCACTGAGATTATTATTCAGGTCTTCAAGCGACCAGTTAAGGGCGGTAAGCGGAGTACGAAGCTGGTGGGCGGCAACGCTTACGAATTCGCCTTTGGATTCGACTATGTCCCGCTCGCGGGTTTCGTCGCGGACCACTTTTATAAAACCGGTTGTTTTTTTGCGTTCGTCGGTCAACCGATCGAGAACCGTATAGAGTTTCAGAGGCGGGTTTGCGGTTTCAATCCGCACCGTTTGAGGCCAGGAGCTCTTCGAGAGATCGGTGGCGGCAAGGGCGAGCGTCGGAAAAAGAACCTGGGTGATGATTTTTAATTTCGGGTCATTTATGGATTGGGGGGTTATTTTCTTTCCTACTACTTCTTCAGCCCTCGTTTCCGTGATTTCCTCGGCTGCCTGGTTCAGGTTGAGGATTTTGAAGTCCGGATCGTAGATGATTATACCGTCCTTGAGGTTTCTAATAGCCGTCTGGAACTCGGTGTTTTTAGCCTCTATCTCGCGGCTCAATTTAGCGAGCATAAGATAGCCGTTTGTTACGATGAAGGCGATCGCAATGAAAACCAGGAACGTAACGACCGCAAGGAGCGTCGGCGCAAAATAAAAGTTTATTCCGAAAACAACCACCGTAAGAGCGAAAACCACAAAGAGTGAAAAAATCTGCGGGCTCCTGAGGTAATTACCCAGATTCTCAAAGACTTGTCCGATTTTCCTCAACATTAAGTTCGCCTAAACCTTTGCCGGTCTTTACTTCGGTTAAGAATATCACCGCCGACTTCGAAGAGCAATTCGTCGTGGATGGTGAGAACTGGCTTTACTTTCGTGTCGAGCCAGCCCACTTAACCTATTCGGCGACTTCTCCCAAAGACCGCTTAATGAGGCTTTGAAAGCCAAGCTCGCCGAAGTATTCGATGAGATTTTTGTTTTTGGAAGAATCGAGAGCCAAATCCCCAAGCGAAACTTCAAGCGTAATATCGGAGAGCAGCTTAACCAGCTCTTTCGAGAAAAAAGCTTTTTCCTTATTCTCCAGAATTTTTTCCTCGAACTTGTTTCCCGCTTTTTCCATGTTCCGATACAGGCTTTCCAAATCACCGTATTTTTGAATTAACTTGCTCGCGGTCTTGGGGCCTACTCCCGGGACGCCGGGGATATTGTCGGAGGGGTCGCCGACCAAACCTTTGTAGTCGGACAATTTTTCGGGTTTCAGGCCGTAGCGTTCTTCGACCGCCGCTTCGTTGTAGACGACCGTTTCGCTCACCCCCTTTTTTGGCGTTTTTACCACAACTTTGTCTCCCCGGACGAGTTGAAGAGTGTCGAGGTCGCCGGTCAAAATCATTACCCTTAAGTTTTTCTCGCCGCCGAATTTTTTCACGAGAGTCGCGATTATATCGTCGGCTTCATAGCCCGGTTTTTCGAAGGAGGGGATGCCGAATTTTTGGAAAAGGTTGTGGGCTTCGGCAAGCTGCGGAACGAGCTCGTCGTCTGTTTTTGGGCGGTGGGCCTTGTAGTCCTTGAAAAGTCCTTCGCGGAAAGTGGGTTCCGGCGTGTCGAAGGCGGCAGCGGCATAGTCGAATCTTTCTTCTTTCAAGATTTTAAGAAGCATGCTCGAGAGGCCGTAGATGGCGCCGACCGGCTTTCCTTCGGGAGTGGAAAGAAGGGGGAGAGCGTGGTAGGCCCGGTGAATCAGAGAATTGGCGTCGATTAAAAGAAGGGTTTTCATTTTTTCCGGCTCGAAAAACTTATTATTCTTTCGCTTTCTTTTCTGCCCGGTTTTAGTTCCACCCAAATCGTTTTTGGGGGCAAAAGCCGTTTCATTTTGTCCGCCCATTCGATGACAACAATATTTTTGGAATCGGTAAGAATCTTTTTGATTCCGAGCATCACAAGCTCTCTTGTTTTTTTGATGCGGTAAGCGTCAATGTGATAAAACTTCCCATAATTTTTGCTTCGTAAGCCGTAATTCCTGACAATCAAAAAAGTCGGGCTCGTAATTTTATGTTTTAAACCAAGACCGCGGGCGAATCCCTGAACGAAAGCGGTTTTTCCGGCGCCGAGATTTCCCTCAAGGCCGACGACGAAAGCGGCAGCCGGCCGGTTTTTCGTTTTTTTGATTTCTCCGGCGAGGAGAGCGGCGATTTTTTGTGTCTCTCTCGGCGAGAACGATAGTAGTTCCATAAAAACCCTAAAGAAGGGCGTTTTTAACCGGTAGATTCAGATGCTCGAAAGAAGTCCGGGTAGCGACGCGCCCCAGTTGGGTTCTTTCAAGAAACCCCAAGCTCATAAGGAACGGCTCGTAGACATCTTCGATAGTGCCCGGGTCTTCGTTTAAGGCGGCGGCAAGCGCCCGGACGCCCACCGGTCCGCCGTTGAACCTCTTAATGATTACCTCAAGGAGATGCCGGTCGGCCGCTTCAAGCCCCAACTCGTCGACGTCGAGCATGGCGAGCGTTTTCCCCACCACCTTCTCGTCGATTTCGTTTTCTTTGTAAACCTGGGCGTAATCGCGGGCGCGTTTTAAGAGGCGGTTTGCCACCCGGGGCGTAAAGCGGGAAGCGAGGGCGAGTTTCGCGACCGCTTCGGGGGCGATCTTCACGCCTAAAATTTCCGACGAGCGGCGGATGATTTTTTCGATATCCTCGATTTTGTAGTAGTCCAGCCGGAAAATTGCCCCGAAGCGGGAACGCAAAGGATTCGAAATCAGGCTGATGCGGGTTGTCGCGGCAATCACGGTAAAGGGCGGCAAGTCGAGAGTAAGAGTTCTTGCCGACGGGCCTTTTCCTATTACCAGATGGAGTTTTCGTGCTTCGAGCGCCGGATACATTACCTCTTCGGCAAGCTTGTTAATGCGGTGAGCTTCGTCGATGAAAAGAATTTCGTGCGGCTCCATGTTGGAAAGAATAGCAGCGATGTCGCCGGTTTTCTCAAGAGCCGGTCCGGAAGTGGCCCGGACATTTACGCCCATTTCTTTTCCTATAAGGTAAGCGAGAGTGGTTTTGCCCAAACCCGCTTGGCCGTAGAAGAGAACGTGGTCGCAGACTTCTTTCCTCTCCTTAGCGGCCCGCATTATCAGCCGGAGGTTTTCTTTGGTCTTTTCCTGACCGACGTAATCGTTCCAAGTATCGGGCCGGAGAGTGAGTTCCAGCTCCGGCAAGTCGTCATTATTCAATTGGTCGGGTTTTTTCTGGGCCATTTTGAAGCTATTGACATTTTTTTGGTTTTGTGCTACCTTCAAAGACAGAACGGATTAGCTTCCTTCTTGAAATAGGCCTGTGGGTAAAGGGCTTTTTTCTAGACCTTTAGGACTGTTCGGGCTTCGGCGCGACAACTCCTCTGAAAAAAGCTCGTTCTCTCTCCCGAGAGTTTTGCCTAACCTGGCGCTTGCCCACAGACCTGTTTTGGGAAGGAGCTTTTTTGTTAAATCATTTATCCAGCCATTCCACCTTGCCGGTCGTTCTCTCCACTTCTTCAACGCTCGTTATTCCTTTCAAAACTTTCAGGATGCCGTCTTCCTGCATAGTAACCATTTCTTGCTCTTTTGCCAAGCTCTTCAACTCGATTTCGGTCGGATTTTTGTAAATCGCTTCTTCCATTTTTTCGTTTATGACGAAGAGCTCGAATATCGAAGTCCGGCCCTTGAAGCCCAGGCCGCCGCACTTGTCGCAGCCGCCGGGCGAGTAGATTTTAAAATTTTGGCAATCCTTTTTGTCGATTCTTTCCGGTAATCCCTCCAGAAATTTTTCTATTTTTGTTTTGAGCGCTTCTCCGATTTCTTTTTCGACTTTGCATTTGGGGCAGAGAACGCGCACCAAGCGCTGGGCGATGACAAGCGTCAATGCCGGTCCTAAAACCTGGGGTTTGGCGCCTAAGTCCATGAAGCGGGGGATGGCGCCAACCGCGTCATTGGTGTGAAGAGTGGAAAACACAAGGTGGCCGGTAAGCGACGCGTTCAAAGCGATCTCCGACGTTTCTTTGTCTCTTATCTCGCCGACAAGGATTATGTCGGGGTCCTGCCTCAAAATAGACCTCAATCCGCTTGCGAAGGTGTAGCCCACAGCCGAGTCGACTTGGGTTTGAGAAACGCCGGGCAGGTGGTACTCAATCGGATCTTCGATGGTGATTATTTTCACTTCCGGAGTGGTGATTTTTCGGAGGAACGCGTAGAGGGTGGTGGTCTTGCCGGAGCCGGTGGGACCGGTATTTAAAATTAGGCCGTTCGGTTTTTCTATCTCGCCCATGACTATTTTCAGGTCGTCTTTGCGCCACCCCAAATCTTCCAAATTAACCTTGAGCGATCTCGGGTCGAGAAGACGGAGCACCGCCGTTTCGCCGTACTCCGAAGGAATAAGAGAAGTTCTTATTTCTATGTCGCGGTCGGCAAGGTCGATGGTAAAGCGGCCGTCCTGGGGCCGGTCGTGGATATTAAGTTTCAGATTGGAGAGGAGCTTGATGCGGGTTATGAGCGACAAATGTTTTTGTTTTTCAATCTCGTTAGAAACGTTGTGGAGCAGGCCGTCTACTCGGAGACGGAGAGCGCTCGCTTCCCCGGTCGGTTCAAGGTGAATATCAGAGGCGCCGAGGGCCATGCCGCCGGCGAGAATTATTTCCAAAAGTTCCGAGGTATACGGGCTTTTAAAGTTCTTTATCATTTCGCCCAGCTCTTCCAAGTTGTGGAAGACCCCCTCAAGCTCTCTTAATTTTTTATCGTCTATTTCAACCCGCCCGCTTATCTCGTCCGTTTCTTTCGCGACGTACTGGTAATGTTCCCAGGCGTGGGTGAGGCCGGTTTTTGAGACGACAACAACCTCAAGTTCGTAGTTTTTCTTAAGTTCCTCGATGAGAGCTTCGGTTTTCGACAGTCTCGGGTCGAAAACAGCGAGGACAAGCTTCTTCCTTACAATCTGGAGCGGTACGACAAGAGCCTCCTTGGCTTTTTCTTCGGGGACGAGGCTCATCGCCTTGATTTCGGTCGGTACCCGCACCGAGAGAAGATTCAAATACTTCGCGCCGAGTTTTTCCGCTCTCCTTTGGGCGTCTCTTTCCTCGGCGTCCCGCCTTCCTTTCTCAAGGCGTTCGGAAAGTTCCTTGATTTGGGTCATTTAATTCAGATTATATCTTTTAAAGCCCGCTTACAAGGCGGTTTTTCCCAGTTTGACAAAGTCTCTAAAATATGTAATAATTAAAGCTGGTCATTTGAAGTTATATAACAGCTACATAGTTCAACTTCTGCGATAGAAGGAGTGATAGAAAAATGAAGACCAAGTTGTTGGTCCCGCTCACGGTCACGGTCGCCCTGATGCTCAGCGGGTGTCTAGGCACCTATACTATGACCACCACTGACTTCAAGCAGGTGGCTCGGCATGGCAGTATCGACGTCGCGGAGCTCAGAATCCTGAACGAGTCGTACTGCGATGTGCGACTCGATCCTCCTCCCTTGCCCGCAGACACACTGCGTCCCGGGGAGGCCGTGACGCTGCGCTACAGCGTTCCCATCCGTACCGGTCGGTCGCACCGGGCGACGTTGATGGTCACGCCGTTGGAGTGCGAGGGTCGGGACGAACTTCCCGCCGGCACAACTCGTGTGTTCACTTTCAACGAGAGCCGAAACCGCGGGTTGAACGCCTACGGTTGGCTCATCAAAGCGACCCGCTCCAATCTCAGGTTCCAGGGTGGTTAATTGGAACGCGCCGTTTCCCGTGACAAGCGACGATGCCCGCTCTCATTTCCGAGGGCGGGCATCTACGTTTATAATAAGTTAATGCCCGAAATGCCGGAGGTTGAAACTATCGCAAGAGGCCTCGATCGAAAAATTAAAAATCGGAAAATCACGGACATTTGGACCGACTGGCCGAAGTATTTCAAACTTCCCAAAAACGCCGCCTCTTTTCGCAAACATGTAATCGGTAAAAAAATTACGGCCGTCGGTCGCCGCGGCAAGAACGTTTTAATTTATCTCTCCGATAATCATCTGCTTCTCGTTCATCAAAAAATGAGCGGCCACCTTATGGTCGGCAAATGGCGACCAGCCTCAAAAATTACGACATCGCATGTCGTAAGATTAAGGGAGAATTGGCAAGGGCAAAAATGGATTCCGGTAGCGTCGGGGGAATCGCCGCTTTGGGACCCGATGAACAGATTCATCCGGCTTATTTTCTTTTTGTCGGGCGGCGAAATGCTCGCTCTCTCCGACCTTCGGCGGTTCGCCAAGGTTCTCTGCGCTCCCAGGGAGAAAGTCTTTGATTTACCGGAGATTAAAAAATTGGGGCCGGAACCGCTCGACAAAACATTCAACTTTCGCAAATTCGAGGAACTTTTTCGCGGCAGGAAAGGCAGAATCAAGCAGATTTTGATGGACCAGAATTTCATCACCGGCATCGGCAATATTTACGCCGATGAGATTCTTTGGACGGCAAGAATTCATCCCACTGCCCGGGTGGAAAAATTGAAAGAAAAAGAGCTTAAGGTAATTTACGGCTCAATAAAAAAGATTTTAAAAAAAGCCCTTCGGCTCCGGGGAACTTCGATAGACGATTACCGCGACTCGGGCGGAGAGCGGGGAAAGTATGACCTTACCCGTTACGTCTATCAGCGCGAAGGCGAGCCCTGTCCTCGTTGCGGGACGAAAATTAAGCGCATAAAATTAGGGGGTCGGTCGGCTCATTTCTGCCCCAAGTGCCAAAGACCATGATTATCTTTTTATACGGCAAAGACTCTTACCGCCGCAACCGCAAATTAAAGGAGCTTAGCGACGCCTATCGGGAAAAACACGCGCCGATTGATATGGCCGTTTTTGACCTCGAAGACAATCCCGACGATTGGCAGAGGGCGGGAGATTTTTTTAATCAGCCGTCGATGTTCGTCGATTCCAAGCTTGCGGTGGTAAAGGGAGCTCAAGCGGTAAGCGGTAAAGAATGGATAGATATTCTCAAAGCCCAAATCGAGGCCGAGAAAATTTTTGTCATCATCTCCGAGGAGAATCCGCCCAAAAAAGAATTTAAATTTTTAACAAAAGAGAACGTGACGTCCCAAAAGTTCGATGAACTCGAAGACGCGGCGCTCGCCGGTTTCCTGAAAAAAGAAGCTAATCTCCGCGACCTCCTGTTTGCCGAAGACGCCTGGCGTTTTTTTCTCTCTTATATTGCCGATTCAAAAGAGCGGAGCGCTCTTGCCGTAAACGAACTGGAGAAAATTTGTCTTTCCGGTCTGTCGGGAGAAATTTCCCTTGCCCGTCTCCGGACGGTTGTCCGCTTCGAAAGAAAAGAAGAGGTTTTTCGGATAGCTTCGGCGATATTGAGAGAAAGAGAAGTGGGCCGCCGGCTCGGCGCGCTCGAGAGAACCTTTCTTCAGAGAGAGGCGCCGAGTTACGTCTTTAATTCCCTCGGTTTCCAGGCAAGCGGAAAATCAGCTCTTGAACTCGCCGATTACGACGTTTCCATAAAGAGCGGCGGCTTGGAGTACGAAGAAGCGCTTACCGACTTTATTTTATTCTCTTCGTAAGACGCGATTTAAGCCGATTGGCTTTATTTTTTTTGATAAACCCCGTTTTTGCCACTTTGTCGAGAACTTTGTAAACCTTCGGCAGAAAACTCCTTGCTTCCTCGGTTTTGCCGGCGGCAACGAGTTTTTTAAACTCCCTTAACGTTTCCTTCATTTTCTTTTGGCGGTCGAGGTTTCTCACCCGGCGACGGGCTGTCTGCCGGAACGCTTTTTTGGCCGATTTGATTTTTGGCATGCCGTTTTATTAAAGCTGACGAGCGGAGCGAAGTCAAGTATAATGGAAATAATATGATTTATTCCGTAAAAGGGAAGGTAACCGACGAAGGCGATTCTTTCGTGGTCATTGAAGTCGGCGGAGTCGGCTTCAGGGTTTCAACCGACAGCCGGACCTTGAGAAACATTGCCGGGGCGGAGGGCGAAGTCAAGCTTTTTTGCTATACCTATTTCCGCGAGGACCGGCTTGAGCTTTATGGATTCAACGAGGAAGAAACCCTTCGTCTTTTCGAAATGTTGATTACGGTAAGCGGTATCGGTCCCAAAACCGCTCTCGGGATTCTTGATGTCGACACGGTTCCGAACATCATGGCGGCGATTATCGAAAAACGGGTCGAGCTCCTCACGCGCACTTCCGGCATTGGCCGCAAAACAGCCGAGCGGATAATCTTGGAGCTTCACAGCAAAATCAAACTGCCGAAGGCCAAGATGCTCACCGAAAAAATGGATGTCGACCGGGAAATCGAAGAAGCCCTTGCGGGCTTGGGTTACGGCCGCACCGATATAAGAAGGGTGATTGAGGCGGTTCCCGAGAGCGAAAAAACGCTCGAAGAACGCTTGAAATTCGCCTTAAAATCGCTCGGCCGGCGGAAATAAAGAAAATGTTCGAAACAGTTTTACGTTTTTCCAAGAAGTATCTCATTCCCAAACCGGTTTTCCGGCTGATTCAACCTCCTTACCACTATTTCTTTGCCCTCCTCGGAGCCTTAATCTGCGGCGCGCCGTCGAAGAAGATTTTCGTTATCGGGGTAACCGGCACCAAGGGCAAAACAACCGCCTTGGAGATGATGAATGCGATTCTTGAGATGGGCGGAAAAAAAACAGCTCTTTTCTCGTCAACGGCCAGGAAAATAGGCGGTGAGCGTAAAAAAAGTCCCGCTGAAACCACGATGCCGGGCCGGTTCGCGCTCCAGAGGTTCTTTCAGGAAGCAGTTCGAGCCGGTTGCGCTTACGCTCTCGTTGAGGTCACCTCCGAAGGCGTGACTCAGCACCGCCATCGCTTCATTCACTGGGACGCGGCGGTCTTTCTAAATATTCATCCGGAACACGTCGAAGCCCACGGTTCTTTTAAGGCGTATCTCGGAGCTAAGCTTGATTTTTTCCGTTACCTCAAACACTCCGTAAAGGAAAAAAAATATTTTCTTATCAATAAAGACGATCCCCACGCCCCCGATTTTATGGAAGCGGCGGATAAAACAAAGAAAAAAGAGGTAGTACTTTTCAGTCGGGACGACGTTTCAAAAATTCTCGGGGAGATTAAAGAAGAATATAATCCCGACTGGCTCTCCGCCGATTTTAATTTCGAAAACGCGGCTTCGGCCAACGCCGTTGCCAAAATATTGGGAATAAAGGACGAAGAAATTCGGGAGGCCTTTCGGAATTTCAAAACTCTGAAAGGCAGAATGGATTTCGTTCAAAAAGAACCTTTTGCGGTCGTCATCGATTACGCCCACACCCCGCTTTCACTCCTTTCGGTTTACGAAAATCTGCAGCGGGGACTATTTTTTAAAAAAGGTTCGCGCCTCATCTGTGTTTTGGGTTCGGCGAGCGGCGGCCGGGACAAGTGGAAACGGCCCGAGCTTGGTAAAATTGCCGCCCATCACTGCGACCAAATTTTTATAACCAACGAAGATCCTTACGATGAAGACCCCCGCAAAATCATGGAAGAGATAAAATCGGGAATCCCGGATGATGAGGCGCCGATGCCGAAGACGGAGCTCGTTTTAGACCGGCGTGACGCCATCGAGCGGGCAATTTTTGCCGCCGGGAAGGGCGACGTGGTCGCGATAACCGGCAAAGGCAGCGAAGAATGGATTCACGCGAAAGACGGCGCAAAAATCCCCTGGGATGACCGCAGGGTTGTTGAGGAGATTCTCAAAATTCCAGCATCGCGAGATTCATCGTAGAGATTGACGTCTTCTGTCAATTATTATAGAACATGACTAGCTCTCGATTAAGGCGTTCCTGCCTTAATCGCAAACTTTCAGCGGGAGCGGTAAGATGTGGCTCTCAATCCTCGCAGTTGTTCTCGTTCTGGCCGCTTTCTTTGGCGCGTATCTCGCCGGGGCGATCATGGGGGAAATGCAAATCGTCATCGTCCCCAAGGAAAGGGCAGAGAGAAAATCGAAGATCCTTTTCTTTGGGGGAGCTCTGATGCTTGTCATCGGGATCGCGATCCTCTGGCCGGCCGGCTGAGAACCCCCCGGAACCTTCAATGCAGGAGGTGTGAGATGACCGCTCTGGCTCTTATCCTCATCGCGGTGGGAACGTTCGGCTTCTACGTCACCGGCGAGTTGTCGGAGAGGTACGAAGGAGTCGCCGTCGAGGACCTCACTCGGTCCACGTGGCTGAAGCTGGTGTTTTCCTTCGGAGGAGGAGCGCTTTCCCTCTTTACGGGGGTCCTGATAATCCTGCCGTAGCGGGACGCCCCCGTTGCGGTCGGGGGCGCGTTCGCCGGGCAAACGGGTCTTGAGCAGCCCGTCCCAAGCAATATGCTCCACGCAACACGTCCCGGCACGCCACTTCGTGGTGTAGCCGGGACGTTGCATTTTTAGTTGCCCTAGGTTTTGCCCTAGGGCAAAACCTAGGGCAACTTGTGATATAATATAATTAACAAAGGTAGGTAGATATGGGCAGGAAGAAAGAATTTACCGAGGAAAACGTAAGAAACATCCAAAAATCGAAACGGAGCTACTACATCACGCTTCCCATTCGGCATGTCCGGGAATTGGGATGGCGGGAAACCCAAAAAGTGGTGGTTAAAAAAGAAGGAAAGAAATTAATTGTTGAAGACTGGAAACCATGAACTTAACTTTCTACGGCGGGGCGAAGGAAGTGACCGGCGCCAATTACTTGGTGGAATCGGGCGGGGTGAAAATCCTCGTCGACTGCGGAATGATGCAGGGCGGGAACTACGCCGAACGGCAGAACTTCGAACCGTTTCCTTACAATCCGAAAGAAATTAGCGCGGTTTTTGTGACCCATGCCCACATCGACCACACCGGGCGGCTGCCGAAGCTCGTTAAAGACGGTTTTCGCGGAGAAATTTTTTCAACCCCGCCGACTCGCGAATTCGCGAGATATTTACTCGAAGATTCGGTTGATATTCTTTCCCGGGAAGCGAAGAAACACGGGCAAGAGCCGTTTTGCGAGCCGGAAACGCTGGGAGTCCTGATGAATTTGTGGAAGGGAGTGGAATACGGAGAAGAAGCCGTCGTCGGGCCTTTCAAAATTGTTTTCCGCAACGCCGGCCATATCTTAGGCTCGGCCTTCATTGAGGTGGCTGCGGAGAATAAAAAAATAATTTTCTCCGGTGACCTTGGCAACTCTCCGGCGCCGCTCATCAAACCCCTCGAGTATCCGGGCGAGGCCGACTACTGTCTCATTGAGTCCACCTACGGCGGACGCGTTCACGAAAGAGTCGATAAAATGAAAGATGACCTGGAAGATGTGGTTGAAGATACGGTGAAAGCCGGCGGGACGCTTCTTGTCCCGGCTTTTGCGATGGAGCGGACTCAGTCGCTCTTACACCACCTGGACGGCCTGATGGGAGAAGGGCGCATTCCCCGAGTACCGGTGTTTTTGGACAGCCCGCTTGCCATCCGGATAACCGACGTCTATCAGAAGTTCGGCGAGTATTTGAACGAGGAAACGAAAGAATTTTTAAAGAAAGACAAGACTCTTTTTGATTTTCCTTATCTTAAGAAAACACTGAGAACGGAAGATTCCCGGGCGATCTCCAAAGTGCCGCCGCCCAAAATTATAATCGCCGGTTCGGGGATGTCCCAGGGCGGCCGGATTCTTCACCACGAAAAAGAATATCTCTCCGACCCGAAAAGTATGATTTTGTTCGTCGGTTACCAAGTGAAGAGTTCCCTCGGCCGCCGCATTTTAGACGGCGAAAAACAAGTTAAAATTTTCGGCGAGGAAGTGTTGGTGCGGGCGAAGGCGGTTGCTATTTCCGGCTACTCGGCTCACGCCGACCAAAGCCAGCTTTTAGAATGGCTTTATCCGATGCGGTTAGGTCTGAAGAAAGTTTTCGTGGTTCAGGGCGAAGAAGAACAGGCGGCCGCGCTTGCCCAAAAAATAGAGGACGAACTTGCTGTTTCCGCCGAATTGCCTTCTTCGGGGGAAAGCTTGGTGTTATAATAAAATCGGATGAATCCCCCACATAGCCATTTACACAGAATTCACCGACTATAATGAAGCTAAAAACAAAGAAAGGTCAGCGCGATAGGAAGCATGGGAAACCCGTGTTTGGTTTATCCATGCTATGTGGGGGATGAAGAAAAAAGAACCGGTTCTCATAAACCACAATCACAGTCACAGATTAAAGTATAAAATCTGCGTTTCCGGCGCGGCCGAGACGGGGCACTGCGGTCCCGAGGCGCTTGAGCAGGCGGAAGCAATTGGCCGGGAAATCGCCCGCCACGGCCTCGTTCTCGTAACGGGCGCGACGACCGGCATTCCGTACTGGGCGGCCAAAGGCGCCAAAGCCGAAGGCGGTATTGTCATCGGCCTTTCGCCGGCCGCTTCCAAAGCGGCCCACATAAAAACCTATCGTCTCCCGACCGACTACCACGATTTGATAATTTACACCGGCTTCGAGTATTCGGGCCGGAACCTGCTCTTGACCCGCGCCTCCGACGCCGTCATTGTGCTCTGCGGCCGGGTTGGGACGCTTAATGAATTTACCATCGCCTTCGAGGACGAGAAGCCAATAGGTATTCTTGAAGGGCCCTGGTCCACCGATGATATTATTCATGACATTATCAATAAAGGGCATCGCGGTCAGGGGAAAGTCGTGTTCGCGAAAAAACCGGAGGAACTCGTCAATAAATTACTGGCTTTAATAGAAAGTGAGGAAGCGAAAAACGGCATTAAAGGTCGAGTACTTTAATCGAAGCAATGGGATTTTTTTTCAAAAGTAAAAAAGACGAATCCAAACCCATCGGCCAGGTTACCCACTACTACGGCGGCATCGGTGTTGCCATTATCAAGTTCAAAAAAGGCATGAAAGTCGGCGACCGGGTGCGTTTCCGGGGCGCGACCAGCGATTTCGAGGAGACGATAAAATCCATGCAATTCAACCACGAGGACATTAAGGAAGCGAAGAAGAATCAAGAAGTGGGCATTAAGGTGGGCGACAAATTGAGGGAAGGGGACGAGGTTTTTGAAGCTTAAAAATCGGTCATGAAAGGTTTTACGCTTTCCGTCGGGCTTTTAGCCGGGACGATTATTGGCGCAGGAATTTTTTCTCTGCCTTACGTCATAAACCAAATAGGCCTTATTGCGGGCGTTTTTTATTTGGCTTTTTTCGCTTTCGTCTACTTTTTGATTTTTCTCATGTACGCCGCTCTCCTTCAAACTTCCGAAGAAGAGCATCGTTTTATTTTTCTCGCCCGGAAATTTCTGCCGAAACATTTAGCCGGCTTCGCTTCCCTTACGGCTGTCCTCGACCTCATTTTTACCCTTACCGTCTATCTCATTCTCGCCGTCTCTTTCTTGGGTCTTATCACCGACTTGCCGCCCCTCGTTGCCCTCATCGCTTTTTGGTTTTTCGGTTCGGTTTTCATTTTCGCGAAACTTTCGTTCCAGGGTGCGGCGGAGGTTTTGGGAACACTCGCGATTCTTGCGATTGTTGTTCTCGTCTTTTTTTCGGGCAGCGGCCTGCCGGACGTGCCGCTTTTTCGGGAAATCAACTTTGATAAGCTTCTTCTTCCTTTCGGGCCGCTTCTCTTCGCGTATGCAGGAAGAGTCGCCATTTCCAGAATTATCGGCGAATATAGAAAAGAAAAACCGGCCGGTCGGCCATTTTCCATGAAAAAAGCGATATTCGTCGGTACGTTCATTCCGACGGCTGTTTATTTAATATTCGTTTTTGGGGTTTTAAGGCTTGCCCCCGATGTTTCGCCGGAAGCCTTGAGTAGTTTGAGTTTTCTTCCTTCTTCGGTGCTTTCCCTCCTCGGCGCTTTGGGAATTTTGGCCGTCTGGACTTCGTATTTTATGATCGGGGCGGACGTGCGGGAAAATTTAAAGTACGACCTGAAAATCCCCAAGTGGGTTGGTTCGCTTGTCGTTCTCGTTTTCCCCCTCGCTCTTTATTTCGCCGGTTTCCAGGAATTTTTGACCGTTTTGAGTCTTACCGGCGGAGTTTTTCTGGGACTCGAGGGGATTTTTATCATCGCCATGTGGCGGCGGGCTTTTCCTTCGCACCGCCTGCGGCACTTTGTTTTCCCCCTCTATCTTGTCTTTTTCCTCGCTCTTATTTACTCTCTCGGGGGTTTTATTCTATAGTTACTGAACAGGCTTGCCCTCGTCGTTCAAAGCCGACGCACAACCTTGTTGTGGTCGGCTCTCCGATCTCGCTTTGCGAGCATCGGAGCGGATAGGAAATGCCATACGTTTACATTTTAAAGTCGAATAAAGGGAATTTTTATGTAGGCAGTACTGTAAATATTAAGAACAGACTGAAGCAGCATTTGGGCGGTCATACACAGACAACAAAGAATAAGAAAATTTATAACTTGGTTTTTAAGCAAGAATTTTCCACGCTTTTAGAAGCTAGGCGAATAGAAAGAAAGATAAAGAATTGGAAAAGAAAGGATTATATTGAGAAAATATTAAATGACGGCTATATTAAAACCAAGCCTTAATTAAAGCCCTCGTCGTTCAACTCCGACGCTCCCCGACGTAGACGTAACGTCGGGGAGGTCGGAGCTCCGACCCTAAAGGGCGTCGGAGCGGATAGGACTACATAAATGTATTAAGATATAGTAATTTCAGCCCTCGTCGTTCAACGGATAGGACGTGAGCTTCCGGAGCTTAAGATAGGGGTTCGATTCCTCTCGAGGGCGCAAAA
>CAZGRD010000002.1:0-13062 GCA_964528065.1 uncultured Candidatus Saccharibacteria bacterium | reverse complement strand
ACAAAATGGACTGGAACATTAAGGAAAACAAACGGTTAATTCGGGCTATTTTGACTCTTAAGACAGCCGATGAGACCAGGCGGTTTTTGCGCGACCTTTTGACCGAAAAAGAAATAGGAGAATTCGCCAATCGGCTGAAGGCCGCGGAGATGCTCGTCGCGAAAAAATCTTATTCGGCAATAGGCGAGGCAACCGGCTTGAGTTCGACAACAATCGCCCGGGTTGCCAGGTGGCTCTACGGAAAAGAAGGCGGCTATAAGACGATTATAGACCGGCTCCATCACAACTCTCTCCAAGTGGGGGAGAGAGTTGTTTTGATGCATTTTTAAACTTCGCATGAAACCAGCTCCCTCCCTGATTGGGAGGTTTTTTTGTTCTTTCACAACAAGGAGATGCGAGTATGAAGATACGTTTCGTGGATTTCGAGATGGACGAATCAGTGGTGGCACCGGTCATTTACGATGAAGTGCCCCACCAGGCCACCAACCGCGGCGTCGTGCTGCCGCCGGAAGTCAGAGTGGAGATCGGGTGTTTCCTGTCCCGTTTCAACAACTTTCTGACCGTCGAGCGACCACCCTACTACAGAATTGATGCGTACTTTGACGAGAATTCCTTGTGGATTCTCGAACTCAACGCGTCGTTCGTGGATGGCTGGGGCGTGGCGTTGAATTTGGCTCGGGCCGCCGGAATCGCAATCGATCCGAAGGCGCTGGTTTTTCCGAACCAGTTCGCCGTAAGAGATGCGGTTTACCGTCCGGAGCTCGAGCTGTTCGTCCGCGAGTTGGCGGTCTTGGGGCTGACCGGCCGCAGCATTCTCGGGCCGGATAGGAACGACGGAGAGCTCACCTACGTCTACGGGAGAGTCGGTTCGAAGGATCAACTCTGTACCCTGCCGTACGACGGTCTCCGGTTGGATGACAAGCTCAACCTAGGACTCTTCGCCCGGCAGTGGGATGGTGAGTTAGTACGGGTGCCGCGTCACTACGTCAGCCGTTTTGAAGACTGGGAAGAAGTGCCCCAAGAGACCGTTCTCAAGTTCTGTGACAAAGGAAGCGCGGAATGCGAGCGGGCGGGCCAGAGCGTTATCTTCGGTAAGCCCAACGGGAAAGCCCGATTCCTCAAGCGGTGTTACAGGGAAGAACGTCTCATCGCTCAGGATTTCGTGAAGCCTGCCCGGCAAGGCAGCAGCAGCTGTCAGCTCGTCATTCTCGCGATCGGTGATGAACCAGTCGCTGGTTACGTGCAGTATAGCTGGGGATGGAGGAGAATCATCAACGATGATTCTACTCATGGTCCCCTCCGTATTAGCTGAGGAGTAGGGAGCGCGCATCAGCGCGCTCCCGCTCCCTAAATTATCAGAATATGAAAACTATAATTTTCGATATCGATGGGACACTTACCAATATGTGGCCGATAGAAAAATCGGTGCTTTTGTATATGACTGGCGGAAAGTTTGGAAAAGCTATGGAAAAAATTAGGTTGTCCGGTACTTCTGATACTTACAAAATTTTTCGGAAGGCGTCCGGTAGGAAAATCGGCAAAGAGGACTATTTCAAGCTCTACAACAAATCTTTCTCTGTCCTCCTTAGAAAAAACAAACTGCCGGCACCCGGAAGATATTCCTTAGTCAACTGGGTAATTGATAACAGAAGCAGATATCGTTTTCTCTATGTAACAGGCGGGCAAAAATTAGAAACGCAATACGTGCTCGGCTGTCTCGGTATGGCAGGGGTTTTTGATATAGATAACTCAATTGATAGGACGACTTGCCGGTTTTCAAAAAAGACAGGCATTCCTTTTAGAAAGATACAATCCGGTTCTAATGGTTGTGTGTTGATGTCCGATAATAGAACTGATCGTGAAGGTGCGGCTTTGGTTAGAATACCCTTTCTACTGGTGAGGCCGGCAACTGGCGGCTGGAAGGCTAATCTTGCTAAAATGATTGCAAGCACAACCAAAGCAAACACTATGACTATTAGAAAAAACGTTCCGCTTTCGCCTCTTTCCACTTTTCGGATAGGGGGGCGGGTCGAGTATTTTTGCGAGGTTCGCCGCCTGGAAGAATTATCCGAGGCCGTTCGGTTTGCCCGCGCCAAGAAAATCCCCTATCGGATTTTAGGCGGCGGTTCGAACGTCGTTTTCCCGGACGGCAAACTGAAAGGACTTTTGATAAAGGTATCGGTTGGCGGAATAAAAAGAGAAAAAAATCGCATCACAGCCGGCGCCGCCGTTCCGTTAACGGACGTGATTAAAACATCAATCCGGGCGGGCCTGAAGGGTTTGGAGACGCTCTCGGGCATTCCCGGGACTATCGGCGGGGCGGTCGTGGGGAATGCCGGCGCTTACGGCCACTCTATTTCCGAGGTGGTGGAGAGGGTTAAAATTTGGGATGGCAAAAAAACGAGGGAACTTAGCAAAAAAGAATGCCAATTCGGTTATCGGGAGAGTATTTTAAAACACAAGCCTTACGTTGTTTTGGGAACGACGCTGAAATTCAGGAAGGGGGGCGCCAAAAAACTCGGGAAAATATCGAAGGAAATCATAAAAACCCGGGAAAGAAAATATAAGCCGGGAATCAAATGTCCGGGCAGTTTTTTCAAGAATATCTTAGCGAAAGACGTCTCCAAAAAAACTCTTTCTAAAATAGACAAATCCAGAATCATCGAGGGGAAAATTCCGGCCGGCTATCTTTTGGAAGCAGTGGGCGCGAAAGGCATGCGGAGTGGCGGGATATACATTGCCGATTTTCACGGCAATCTTTTCGTAAACAGCGGCAGAGGCAAAGCGGAAGACGTAAAAAAACTATCCCGGATTTTGAAAAATAAGGTTTGGCGGAGATTCGGTGTCCGGCTTGAGGAAGAGGTGAGGTATTTCTGACTTGATTCTGGAAAGTGATTTGTTATACTAACTCTTAGTCCTTCAGGTTTGGGGACGCTTCCAATCCACCCACCCCCACCACAGGAGGTGTCCGATGCGGATGCATCGCCACCCCACCGCTCGGGCTACGGCCGCGCCAACGAAGAAGAGGCAGCGTGACGTCGCCCTGAAGGCCGCCGAGAAGCCCGCGAAGACCGCCGCCCACCGGCACCTCGAGGGCTTCACCTGACGACGGCGGCGGAACCACCCGGGTCAATCGGCCCACCCCCTGAAGCGATAAGCTGAAGGAAACGGGCCGACCAACCCCGCGCACCGAGCCCCCAGAGAACGTATCTCTGGGGGCTCTGCACTTTCATAAAGGCAGTAGGATAGAGTATTTTATATATATGCCCGGTAAGGAGGAATTATTGAAGAAACTCGAGAAGGAGATGGAAGATGATTTTTCGCTTCCGCTCCGTGAGTCAAATTTGGTTTTTGGCGAAGGGGATATCGATTCGGAGGTGATGTTTATCGGCGAAGGCCCGGGTTTTTACGAAGACAAAGCAAAACGGCCGTTCGTGGGGCGTGCCGGCCAGCTTTTAGACCGGCTCATCACTGGCATCGGTTGGAAGCGCGAGAGCGTTTACATCACGAATATTATAAAGCGCCGGCCGCCGGGCAACCGCGACCCTAACCCTGAAGAAATCGAAAGCTACAAACCTTACCTTACTCGTCAAATCGAGATAATTGCTCCGAAAGTGATTGTGGCTCTCGGCCGCTTCGCGATGAATTACTTTCTGCCCACGGCAAAAATTTCCCGTGACAACGGCAAGGCGTTCCGGTTGGGCAAACGCTGTATAGTCCCGCTTTTTCACCCGGCCGCCGCTCTCCGCTCAACTCAGGTTTTAAAAGAGCTTACGGAAGAGTTCGCCAAGCTTCCCCGGAAAATTGAAGAGTGCGAATCTTTGCCGGCGGAACCGGAGAAAGAAGAACCGGAAAACCAGAAAAGCTTATTTTGAGCTATAATTAAATAATGAATTCCGCGCCGGTTTATCTAATCGAGAAATTCTTTTACAGAATTCGGACGTTCGTAGAGCACTGGTATGTGGTAAGCTTCAGAAAATACTCCGATTTTGTTTTGAATCTTCTTTCCAAGATAGATTATTATCTTGCCTGGGAAATTACCCTGAAATATCTTTTCCACCCGCTTTACAAGGATTACACGCTTTTGGGCTACGTTTTGGGCTTCATTTTCCGTTCGGTGCGGCTTCTCGTCGCAAGCGCTGTTTACCTCATTTTGTTTTTAATAATCATCGGACTGTATATTTTCTGGCTCCTTATTCCGCCGGTCATAATCTATCTGATTTTTACCTAAAATGACTTTATATTTTAAAGAGCCGAGGTTGGAACTTACGAGAATGGGTGAATTTCTTACCCGGCTCGTCGCTTATTCTTCGTATATCGGCCTCACCGCCGGCGTAATACTTCTCTTTTTTTCCGACTTGTCTTCCCTCCGGTGGTTTGCGGTTTTGGCCGCTCTGTTTCTTATCGACAGAATCCTTCACCTCGGCGAAGCCGAAAGGTCAATCCGCGACTTGGACGCGGCGGGAGAGGAAAAAATCAACCTGGCCGAGGTCTTGACGCCCGCCGCCTACAAAATCATCAATCACGCTTTCCGGAAATCGCTGATGGTAGGTCAGAATTTTTATCTTCTTATCTTCAAGGAACTTATCATGCGCCGGGACGTGAGAGAGGCCTTGAAACGCCTGAGTGTTCCGTTCGGTGAATGCCTCGATAGAGCCGAGGAACACCTTGAGGAGTCCGAGCGGCCCGGCCGGCCGGAACTTTTGAACGCGATTGAGAAATTAATCGTGGAATCTTACGGGAATGCGATGAGAACCGATGAAGAATTCATCGAGCCGAGAAATATTTTCGTAGCGCTTTCCCGGACAGGGGATAAAAAAATCGGCGAGCTTCTTGAGCTTTTCAACCTGACCGAAAAAGATTTGGAAGAGGCGGTGATTTTCGGAAGGTATGGCCGGCTCCTTGCCCGCGTTCATCGCCTGCCGGCGGTTTTGGGCGGTTTTGCCTACCACCCTTCCCATCTCAGAAAGAGGATTGTCAACCGCGCCTGGACTTCCCGGCCGACACCCACTCTCGATAATTTCAGCACCGACCTTACCGCTCTTGCCCGGGCCGAAAAAGTCGGGTTTCTCGTCGGCCACGAAAAAGACTTCGATTCGGTGCTGAGTATTATTTCCCGGCCGGGCAAACCGAACGTTCTTCTTGTAGGCGAGCCCGGTGTCGGAAAATCGACCTTAATTCATCACCTTGCTTTCCGGATGATTAAAGACGAAGTGCCGCCGGTCCTTTTCGATAAACGGCTGATTTCCCTGGAACTCGGCAGTTTGCTCGCCGACGCTCCGGTCGAAATTTTGGCCGCCCGGCTTCGGAAAATAACGGAGGAAATAACCCTTGCCGGCAACATTGTTATTTCTATTTCCAACATCCACGATTTGTTTCGGACGGCCGAGAAAGACGCCTTGAGCGCGATAGATATTCTCCTGCCGGTAATAAAGAACGCCGAGATACCCGTAATCGGCGAAACCTATCCGAAAGAGTTCAAGCGTTATATCGAAGCGCGTTCGGATTTTCTGGAACAATTCGAGGTTGTCGAAGTGACCGAAATAACCAAAGAAGAGGCGTTGCGATTCCTCGTCTATATGAGTCTTATCCTGGAGAGGGAATTTAAAATCGTGATTACTTTGAGAGCGGTGAGCAAAGCAGTGGAGTTGGCAAGCCGGTATTTCCGGAAAAAACCCCTGCCGGGGTCGGCTGTCGACATTTTGAAACAAGCTCTGGTCCGGGCCGGCGAACAAAAACTGAAAACCCTGGAGGAAAACCTCGTTGTGGAGGTGGCCGAAGAACAAAGCAAGATACCGATAGAAAAAGCCGGAACGGAAGAAACAGCAAAGTTGCTCGACTTGGAAAACATCATTCACAAAAGACTGGTTAACCAGGAAACAGCGGTTCGGGCGGTTTCTCAGGCGCTTCGGGAGTACCGGAGCGGTCTTTCCCGTCGTGGCGGGCCGATCGCCGTTTTTCTTTTCGTGGGGCCGACCGGTGTCGGTAAAACGGAACTTGCCAAAATTCTGACTCATACCATGTTTGGTTCCAAAGAATTAATGGAGCGCTTCGATATGTCCGAGTATCAAGATAAAACGAGTGTTTTCCGCCTCATCGGCAATCCGGACGGCTCGCGCACCGGCTCCTTAACGGACGCGATTCTCAAAAAACCCTACAGCTTGATACTCCTCGACGAATTCGAAAAATCCCATCCGGATATCTTGAATATCTTTCTCCAAGTTTTCGACGACGGGCGGCTGACCGACAGTCTGGGTCGGACCGCGAATTTTGAAAATACCATTATCATTGCCACCTCGAATGCTCATTCCAATTTCATCAAGGAAGAAGTCGAAAAAGGGAAATCAATCGGGGAAATCAGCGAGGAGTTAAAGAAAAAACTCACCGAATATTTCAAGCCCGAACTCCTGAACCGTTTTTCCGATGTCATTGTTTTCCGGAACCTCACGGTGGAAGAAATTAAAGTGATTGCCGGCATCTTGATCGGGGAATTGACGGGACTTTTACAAGAAACTCACGGCATCGCGCTCAAGGTTGACGAAGCCGCGACGAGAAAAATAGCCGAACTCGGCTGGAGCCCCGTTTACGGCGCGAGGCCTCTGCGGCAGGTTATTTCGGAGAAAGTAAAAAGCCCGCTCGCCGAAAAGATTCTCAAGAAAGAAGTGGCGCGGGGCAACGAGATTTTAGTTACCTTGGAAGGAGACCGTTTTGAGTTTAAGCTGATTTTATAAAACCATGAAATTCAAGATTTTATCCGGCCTTCGCGTCAATAAAGTCGTCAGGTACTTCATCATTTCCGACCTTTTCTTCGTGGCCGGCTGGGGTTTTATTAACCCGATCCTCGCGATTTTCATCGTGGATGAAATAGCCGGCGCTACGGTTGAAACCGTGGGTATCGCCGCCGCCGTTTATTGGATTTTGAAAGCCATATTCCAGATGCCGATTGGCGTCTATCTCGATAAAAACGAAGGCGAGAAAGACGACTTTTACACTCTTGTTCTGGGTCTGGTTTTAGCTTCAATTACCGCTCTATTTTTCATTTTCATCGACAAGGTCTGGCAGTTGTTCGTTCTCCAAGCATTTCACGCTCTTGCTTTTGCTCTCTATACCCCGGCCTGGAACTCGATTTTCACCCGTCACCTCGATAAGAATCACTATGCCTTTGATTGGTCGCTCGACAGCACCATTGTCGCTCTTGCGGCGGGTGTCTCCGGCGCTTTAGGCGGCTGGGCGGCTCAAACATTCGGTTTCGATATCATCTTTATCTGCGCTTCGGTTCTCACTATGGTTGCGGCAATTGTCACTTTTCTTTCACCGGAAATAGTTTTTCCGAAGCCTCCCTCGAATCAAACTCTTCCTCCCCGAGACCACAGGCCGCATCTTTTTGGCAGCTGAAAATTCATGATTTCCAACGCCGAAGTCGCCAAAGTTTTAAGGGAAATAGGCGAATATCTGGAAATGCAGGGCGTGGCGTTTAAGCCGCGAGCTTACGAGAAAGCCGCCGAT
This sequence comes from uncultured Candidatus Saccharibacteria bacterium, assembly GCA_964528065.1. GTDB lineage: Bacteria > Patescibacteriota > Minisyncoccia > UBA6257 > GWB1-50-10 > CAZGHF01. Next base: position 5,556 of record CAZGRD010000002.1, on the reverse strand, counting down.
GCGGTAGCCGGTTCGGGAGAACAGGTTTCGGAAATTTACGAAAAAGGCGGCCTCAAAACCCTCGAAGAAATTCCCGGAGTCGGCGCCTCCATCGCCGAAAAAATAGAAGAACTCTTGAAAACCGGCCGGCTGAAGTACTACGAGGAGCTGAAGAAAAAAACGCCGGTTGATTTGGGTAATCTCGTTCAAATCGAGGGACTGGGGCCGAAAAACATAAAAAAACTTTATGAGAACCTTAAAATCAAAAATTTGGATGATTTGGAAAAAGCAGCTCGAGCCGGAAAAATAAGACGCCTTGAAAGCTTCGGTGAAAAATCGGAGGAGAGAATTTTAAAAGGAATAGAATTTTTGAAAAAATCCGGCGGCCGGGCGGTTTTGGGTTTTATTATGCCTGTCGTAAGGAATATTGAAGAACGTCTGAAATCGCTCGGAGAGGTGGAAAAAGTAGCGGTTTGCGGTTCAATCCGGCGGATGCAGGAGACAATCGGCGACATAGATATTCTGGTGACGTCCAAGAAGCCCCGATCTGTGATAGATTATTTTGCGGCGATGCCCGAAGTCGAACACGTTTACGGAAAAGGGGAAACGAAGACAATGGTCCGCTTGAAAATCGGGCTGGACGCCGACTTGAGGGTAGTGGAGCCGGTTTCATACGGCGCGGCGGTTCAATATTTCACCGGCAGCAAGGAGCATAACATCGCTTTGAGAGAAATCGCGATTAAAAAAGGGTATAAACTCAATGAGTACGGGCTTTTCTCCTCCGGCGGAGGGGACAGAATGATTGCCGGCCGGGACGAAAAGGAAATTTACGAAAAGCTGGGACTTATGTGGATGCCGCCTGAGCTTCGGACTGATTCCGGTGAAATTGAAGCGGCGAAAACCGGTAAACTGCCTAAACTTATAGAATACGGCTCGCTCCAGGGAGATCTTCAGATTCAAACCGACTGGACCGACGGGAAAAATTCCATTGAGGAAATGGCCCGCGCCGCTGTCTCGCTTGGCCTGGAATACATTGCGATCACCGACCACACTGAGCGTTTGGCGATGACCGGCGGACTGGACAAGAAGAAAATCGTCAAGCAGTGGGCGGAGATAGATAAAATTCAAAGAAAACTCGGTGGGAGAATAAAAATTTTAAAAGGAACCGAGTGCGATATTTTAAAGGACGGCTCGCTCGACCTGCCTGATAAAGTTCTTGCAAAGCTCGACGTGGTTGGGGTCGCCATCCATTCGCGTTTCAATTTGAGCCGGCGTGACCAGACTGAGCGGATTAAAAAAGCCATCTCGAACAAACACGTTCATATTTTTTTTCATCCAACCGGCCGGATAATCGGGCGGCGCGAAGCTTATGAAATTAACATGGATGAAATTACTGAAACCGCGAAAAAAACCGGTACGGTTTTGGAAATAGACGCGTTTCCCGCCCGGCTGGACCTGAAAGACGAACACATAAGAAAGTGCGTGGCAGCCGGCGTTAAAATGTCCATCGATTCCGACGCTCACTCGGTCAGCCACTTCCAATATTTGGAATTCGGCATTGCCCAAGCAAGGAGAGGTTGGGCCGAAAGAAATGATATAATTAACGCCTGGCCGCTCGAGAAAATGAGAAAGTTTTTGAAAAGATGAAGGAGCTTTCAGCCGGAATAATAATTTACAGGCGGACTCAGGACGGTCCGAAGTTTTTACTTCTCTACCACGGCGGGCGGTATTGGAATTTCCCGAAGGGGAAAATTGACAACTCTGCCGGGCGGGAGACGACCTTCAGAGCCGCCTTGAGGGAGGTAAGGGAAGAAACCGGCATTTTGCCCCGGGATCTGCTGCTCAACAACCGCTTTAAAAGCTATGATAAGTACGTTTTTACCCAGAAAGGCAAGAAGATTTTTAAAACGGTCGTTTATTATCTTGCCGAAACGGTAAAACGGGACGTAAAAATCTCGGACGAGCATTCCGGTTTCGGCTGGTTTTTGTATAAGGACGCTTCTCGGATGCTTCTTTACGGCAATTTGAAAAACAACATAAAAAAGGCTTATGAAGCAGTTCAGGGAAAAAGTTTATCGCATCACAAAAAGGATACCCCGCGGTAGGGTCTCGACTTATGCCGCCGTTGCCCGGGCGATCGGTTCGCCTCGGGCCTTTCGCGCCGTCGGCAGCGCTTTGAATAAAAACCCTTATGCGCCGCAGGTCCCTTGCCACCGGGTCGTCCGCTCCGACGGCCGGATAGGCGGTTTTGCCTCCGGTTCGAAAAGAAAAACCACCCTCCTTAAGAAGGAGGGAGTTGAAGTAAAGAAGAGGAAGATTAATTTAAAGAAATTCGGTTTCAGGTTTTAGAAGATTGTTTCCACATATACCAGAACCACGTTCGGTAACTTTCTGCCAGGTTCTTGCTTTTTATGATGAAGAAAACGGTTTTCTCGCTGAGCTTTTTGATTTCCAAACCGGTATAGGTAATGAAGTAATCTCCGAAAACCTGAATCAGGGAATTAGTGGAATATTCTTTCGGCAGGAATTTGTATTGGAGTTCGCCCGGAAACCTTTTTGGAAAATCAGGGTCCTGGGCCTTGATTTCATAATCGAAAAGCTGGAAAAACTTTATTTTTTTGCGGTTTGCTTCCTTAAAAAAAGCATTGCGATTTGCCTCGAGTTTCGGCTCGAACCAGCCGCCTTTGGCGCCTACGGCATAACTATCGGCCCCAACCCTGATTACGTCCCGCCAGATATTTTTTTGCCCCTCAAGTCCCCGGTAAATATATGCCTCCTCCGGCGCTAACCGCTCACTGAATTTCTTTTTAAGTCCCGGCAGCGCCGCGAGTAATTTGTTTTGTTTTTCGGCAATAACTTCGGTGAGCTTGTCGGGGTCAACGGCATTGTATTTGTTTTCAGTAGTGGAAAAAATTTGAAAACAGAGGCCCTTGTCAATGAGCCGCTGAATGACGTCGTAAGCGTTGCGGCGGTGTATTCCGGCGGCAAGAGCAATACCGCTTACGGAGGACTCGCCTTTTTCGACAAGCGTTTCATAAATCTTTGCTTCGTTGGGGGAGAGCCCAAGCTCTTCAAGCATGCTTTGATACATAAGTATAGTGGTGGTATTTACCACCCTAAGGTGGTATTGGCCACTCCTTGCTATAAGAGTAATGGTTTGAGTAGCACCTGTCAACATCAACATCGGAGGACAAGATGGCTAAGGCGTTTTTCGTCCTACTCTGCGTGCTGGGGTATTCTCCGGTCTTCGCCCAAGACCACCCCGATTACCAGTTCCGGGCCCTCCTGCATAAGCAGATTGGAATTACCGAAAGCGGTGGTTTGGCGTTCTGGGCGGTGGCGCCAGACGTCACAAAGACCAATCCTCGGCAATTTCTTCTTGTGGGCGGCCCGCTCTTCAAAGGGAGCGGCGGCTGGCTGGAACTGATGGGCGGTTCGTTCGTAAAGACGGATGGTACGGTTGACGCCGCTTTTAACATGAGGGCAAGTCGGATCGGGACTCGCTTTCTTTTCTACACGGAGGCGATGTACGTTTTCCCGAAAAAGCGCCTAATCGTGCCGTTTTCCGTAACTCGCCGGGTGAAGTTGGGCGCCCTAAACCTCGGTTTCGGTCTGGAATCAGAGGTAACGCTGGATGTCGGTGCTACCTCCTGGCGGTTTGGGCCTCGCATCGTAGTGCCGATTCTCAAGAAGGCCTCTCTCGCCACCGTTTATCAGTGGCATAGTAGACAGCCGCTCCTCCGCCAGTACCTGCTCCTGAACTTCTAAGGAGCGGTGTCTGAACAGCAAACCCCGCCGGTCATAGCGATCGGCGGGGCCGCTTTTAAGGTAATTATTTAACGAACTCTACTATCTTTTTGAAAGTTTCCGGTTCGTTCTGGGCAAGATTAGACAGTATTTTCCGGTCGATTTTGACGCCTTTTTTCTTCAGGGCGTTTACGAATTTGCCGTAAGTCAGCCCTTCGGCCCGCACGGCGGCGTTGATCTGCGTATTCCAAAGGGCGCGGAAAACCCGCTTCTTTTCCTTCCGGCCGCGGAAAGCGTGGGTCCAGGCGTGGAGAAGCGCTTCTTTGGCGGCTCTTTCTTTCGACTTGCGGCCCCAGCGGAAACCCTTGGTGTATTTCAGTACCCGTTTTCTTTTTTTGTTGGCAATTTTGCCCCGTTTTACTCTTGCCATGTTTAAAGGTATTTAATGCTTTTCCCGGAGATATTCAACCCCCGCTTTTTTCTCCTTCTCAACATCTGAACGCTGCTCTTATTGATTCGGGAGTGACCCAATCCCATCGCCCGGCGTTTTATCTTTCCGGTCTTCGTAATCTTTATTCTGTTTCTCACGCTTTGTTTCGTCATCTTTTTATTTTCTGTCGATCTGCATTATGAAGCCCTTACCGCCCCACTTTGGTTCCATCGTGACCTTGTACGGAACCTTGATTAGTTTCAGGAAGTCGCTCAACTTTTCCAACCCCCAGCTCTTGTTGCCTTTTTCCCGGCCTCGGAGGAAAAGATTCAGCCCCACCTTATGGCCTTCCCCAAGAAACTCGTCTATCTTTCTCGCCTTGACTTGGAGGTCGTAGATGGCGGCCCGGGGCGTGACTCTTACCTGTTTCAGTTCTTTGCGCTTTTCTCCCTGTCTTTGTTTTTTTTCTTCCTTTTCTTTTTGGTAGCGGAATTTGTCGAAACTGATTATTTTCGCGACCGGGGGTTTGGCGTGAGGCGCAACCTCGATGAGGTCAAGCCCTTTTTCTGCGGCAAGCCGGAGAGCTTCTTCGGTTTTCAGGACGCCGAGGCCTTCTCCCTTCTCGTCGACGACTCTTAGCTCCTTAGCGGATATTTCTTTGTTTATTCTGTAATTTATGAGACTTAGTATAATCGGTTTTTGGGAAACATTGCAAGTCCGGCAGGATTTTCCGGGGTTGTACTGGGCGGGCCCGGACCACTTTGCTATACTAATGCTGTTATCGAAAACATATGGCTTTTCCGAAGAAACCGGTAATAAAATTCGTAAGGTACGTTCTCGGCTTTTTTGAACTTTTCCTGGGGCTGCGGCTTATTCTTCGTCTGCTCGGCGCGAATCCATCCACTCCGATCGTCGATTTTCTCTACACCATCACCGACATGATTATTTACCCTTTCCAGGGGATATTTTCGAACGTGCGGTTCTCGGGCGGCGGAGTTCTCGACGTCGTTGCCGTCACTTCGATGATCGGCTACCCGATAATCTTTTATTTATTGATAGAACTGCTCAATGTGATTGCCAAAGAAAAGAAACGCGAGGGGGCGGAGAGCATCGAGATTTAAAAGAGAGCTCCGAAGGGGCTCTTTTTGTTTTGGGATAAAACTAAAACGTCCCGGAACCAAAGGGGCGCCGGGGCGTATGCGAGTGGGTCTTTTGACCCAAGATTCTCGTGGGCTTGAGGAACCCACGTTCAAGACGTATTTGGTTTTGATGACCTGAATGTATTATAGCTTTTTTGAAAAACCTCTCTTGTGGATAACTTAGAAAGAAACTTTTGGTCTCACGTCGAGACCCCTTCGGCTCGGGCGATTTCGTCGCTTCGCTTCTCAACCCTTCGCTCG
>CAZGRD010000001.1:42281-46311 GCA_964528065.1 uncultured Candidatus Saccharibacteria bacterium | reverse complement strand
AAGAGGCGCTGAAAGTTATGAAAACTTTGCAGCCGGATTTGATTCTTTTGGATATAATTCTCCCCAAGCTTTCCGGTTTTGAGTTTATGGAGCGATTAAGAAATGACCCGGCGTTCGGAAAGGCGCCGATAGTTATCATTTCGAATCTGGGTCAGGAAAGCGACGTTGAAAAAGGCAAAGTTCTCGGCGCAATCGGTTATTTCGTGAAAGCCAAGATGTCAATTGAGGATTTGGTTAAGAGGGTCAAATCGTTTTTGAATTAGTAACCGCAATCGTTTGGCTGTGGATAAGTCGGGTTTGGTGGGGGGGGGGATTTGTTATAATAGATATTAATAATAAGATGTCGAAAGGCAAAGGTTTTACACTCATCGAGCTTCTGGTTGTAATCGCCATTTTGGCGGTTCTCGCAACCGCCATAATTTTGGTCATCAACCCGGCTGAACTTATAAAACAAGCACGGGATTCTACCCGCATCTCCGATTTGGCGGCCTTGAGCAGCGCCGTTTCTCTGTATTTGGCGGACGTTGCGACTCCCGGCTTGGGAGGAATAAACGGTGCTTCGTGTGGGTCAACAACCGAGACCTGTACTTCGGGAACTTCCGGAAGGCGAGCGGGCGGTGGTGTTTGTGGGCTCAACGCCACCACGACCGTTATCGGGACGGGCTGGATAACGGTTGACTTAGTGGATATTTCTTCCGGCTCGCCTCTCGCTCGTCTGCCGCTTGACCCAAACAACGGTTCCACGAATTGCGGCGCCGGGGCGGAAGCTTGTTTTTATACTTTCATCTGCAACCTCACCGGTTATGAAATAAGCGCCACAATGGAGAGTACAAAATTTAAAAACGGCGGCGGCGCCGACGTTGAAGCCAATGCCAAAGACGGGGGCGACAATGCCAACGCTTATGAGGTGGGGAACGACCTTGATTTGTAAATTTTATGAAGAGTAAAGGTTTTACACTCATCGAACTTCTGGTTGTAATCGCCATTTTGGCGGTTCTCGCAACCGCCATAATTTTGGTCATCAACCCGGCTGAGCTCATAAAGCAGGCGAGGGATTCCACTCGGACGTCGGACCTCGCGGCGCTAAACAACGCAGTCGGTTTTTATCTTGCCGATGTTTTGACTCCCGGCCTCGGCGGGGCGAATGGCGCCTCTTGCGCCGCCGCAACCGAAACTTGTACTTCTTCAAGTACGGCTGCTCGGAAAACCGGAGGCGGTGCTTGCACTACTCACAACGCGACAACCACCGTTGCCGGTTTGGGCTGGATAACGGTTGACTTAGCGGATATTTCTTCCGGCTCGCCTCTCGCTCGTCTGCCGCTTGACCCAAACAACGGTTCCACGAATTGCGGCTCGGGCAATGAAGCCTGCTACTATTCTTTCATTTGCAACCTCACCGCTTATGAAATAAATGCCGCGATGGAAAGCACGAAATTCAGAAATGGCGGTGGTTCTGACGTTGAATCAAACACTAAAGACGGCGGTGACGACGGCGACCTTTACGAGGTGGGGAATGACCTTGATATATAATTAAGCCAATGGCTTCATTTGGCTTTTTTTCTTTGGCGGTTTTGGCTACCGCTTTTGTTTTTCAGATTGCGACCTATAAGACTTATAAGTCCAATTGGACCGATAGGACTTATAAAATATTCTTCTGGCTCTCGATCGTTTCCGTCGTTCTTTTTTATCTCTATCTGGTTTATTCCCGGTATCTTGGCTGGAGCACCGGAGACGGGGCGAGTAAGTTTTTGGTTCCGCCTTACACCGGCATCTCCTACGTTTTCGGTTACGAGCTTTCGAGATTTCTGATGTATTATCTCTTTGCTCTTGTGCCCGCTTTTGCGCTTCTTTTTTCGGCAAAACATTTCAATCGCAAATTCGGCGAGAAGTTTTTCGAAAATCAAGAACCCTACTTGGGAGCGCTTTCCGTTTTTTTTCTCGGTCATCCCGACTGGGGTTATGCCTGGATTTATTACATCGGCGTTCTTTTGGTCGCCGCGGTCGTTTTGTCGTTGGTAAAGGGTCATTTATCAAAGCAAAGCGAGCGACTCTCGCTCCGCTTTTTATGGTTGCCGGTTGCGATATTGGTTATACTTATAAATATAATCCTTTAATAAATTTAAAATGATAAATCTTCCTCCGGACAAGTTAAAGGAGATTCTCATAAAGCAGGGGTTTGTCAATTCGGAAACTTTCGATTCTTTGGAGACTGAAGCCAAGAGAAAAAGACAGAACCTGACGGACGTTTTGGTTTCCCAAGGGATTGTCAATAAGGAATATCTTTATCTTCTTTTCGCGAAATCCCTGGGCGTTGAGCGGGTGAACTTGGGAACCGTTAAGATCGACGAGAGCATTCTTCATTCTTTGTCGGAAGACACAGCGATGCGGCGAAGGGTAATTGTTTTCGGCAAGGAACCGGATGGAACTTTCCAGGTTGCGATGGAAGATCCAACCGACCTTGAAACAATTGATTTTCTTCAACTTCGGCTCGGCGGGCCGATAAAACCCTACCTTGCGACCGATGAAGACCTGAACCGGGGATTTTCTCTTTACGAAGCCAAACTTACCAAGGATTTCAAGAAAATAATCGAAGAGAGCATCAAGGAATCGTTAAGGAGCAAGGCCAAGGGCGATTTGGAGGAAGCGGCGGCCGACTTGCCGGTTGTTGCCATCGTTGATAATCTTCTTGCTTACGCTTACTCTTCCCGCGCTTCCGACATCCATTTTGAGGTTTTGGACGATATTATTTTGATTCGTTACCGGGTTGACGGCGTGCTCCACGAAATCATCAGAATGTCCAAAGAAATTCATCCGGCGGTTGTGGCAAGAATCAAGATTCTCTCGAGTTTGCGGGTTGACGAACATACTCATCCCCAGGACGGCAGATTCCGCTACAAAATAGGCGAGGGAATAGTCGATGTCCGTGTTTCCGTGATTCCGACTTTTTACGGGGAAAAAGTCGAACTTCGGCTTCTTGCCGCCGCTCAAAAGCCCTTGTCTTTCACCGAGCTTGGTATGTTTGAAGAAACAGAAAAGGTGTTGAGGGAAGCGATAAAAAAAAGTTACGGCATGGTTTTAATTTGCGGTCCGACCGGTTCCGGTAAAACCACCACCCTCTATTCGATAATGAACGTTTTGAACCGGCCGGAAGTAAACATCGTGACTATCGAGGACCCGATAGAATACGATATGCGCTATGTAAACCAGGTGCAGGTGAATGTCGCGGCGGGCATTACTTTTGCGAACGGTCTTCGTTCGATTTTGAGGCAGGACCCCAATGTTATTATGGTCGGTGAGATCCGCGACCAGGAGACGGCGAACATCGCCGTTCAGGCGGCTTTAACCGGCCACTTAATGCTGTCGTCCCTTCACACTAACGATGCGCCGACGGCCATTCCCCGTCTTGTCGATATGGGCATTCCGCCTTTTTTGGGAGCCGCGGTTATAAACGCCGTTTCTTCTCAGCGGCTCGCAAGACGCATTCATCTCGAATGTATTGAATCATATATCCCCGAACCGGGAATTATCGAGACGATAAAGAACGCTCTGAAAGAACTGGGGATTAAACCGGAAAATTACAACATTCCTAAAACTTTTTACCGCGGTCGGGGCTGCGACGGCTGTAATCATACCGGTTACTACAGCCGGCTGGGTCTTTTTGAAGTTTTAAACATTACCGAGTCGGTGAGAAAAGCGATAACCGACCCTAATTTCAATCTGGATTCCTTGAGAAAAATGGCCCGGGAGCAGGGTATGCTCACAATTTTTGAAGACGGCCTGAAGAAAGTTCAGCGGGGAATGACCACGATTGACGAGTTGTTCAGGGTGATTCGTGAGTAGTTTCTTTAGGGTATAATGTTAATTAAACCAATAAGTCGTAAGGTAACCCCGCCTTCGGCGGGATGCTCAAATTTGCAGCTAAATTTTCATCGCTGCAATTGAGCTCGAAAATTTAGGCAAATTTGGCATATGCAATTTCATTACATCGCATCCCAACCGGATGGCAAACTCTTCGAGGGCGACATGGACG
>CAZGRD010000001.1:36710-42181 GCA_964528065.1 uncultured Candidatus Saccharibacteria bacterium | reverse complement strand
TTTCATTACATCGCATCCCAACCGGATGGCAAACTCTTCGAGGGCGACATGGACGCGAAAGACGTTGCGGAGGTTTTGAGCTTCGTCGCTTCGCGGGGCTTAAGGCCGGTTTCCGTAAAGCCGGTCGGCGGAGTTTCAAAAAGGAAAATATTCAGTCTTTTCGGCGGAAAAATCAGTCTGACCGACCAGATATTTTTGTCGAAATATCTGGCGCTGATGCTCAAAATCGGCACGAGCTTATTGCAGGCTATCAACATCTTGATTGAAGATTTTAAGAAATCGACCGTCCGTTCGTTTTTGGTCGAAATCCGCTCCAACCTCGAAAAAGGCCAGCCTTTCTATGCGACTTTCGCCAAGTATCCGAGAATTTTCAGCCAGGTTTACATCAATCTTGTGAAAGCCGGGGAGACGTCGGGTAACCTCGAAGACGTTTTTGAAAACCTTACCGTATCGCTCAGCAAGGAAAAGATGCTGAAAGACCAGGTAAGAGGCGCGCTTATTTATCCGATTCTTCTTCTTGCCACCTCCGTCTTGATTTTGATTTTTCTCGTTACTTTCGCTTTGCCCAAGATTGCGGGGGTTTTTATGGAGTCGGGATTCGAGCCGCCGCTCTTTTCAAAAATCGTTTTCAGCATCGGTCTCTTTTTCGGCAAATTCGGAATTTTCATTTTAATAGCCCTCACCGGCGGCATTATCGCTCTTTTTTCTCTGTATCGGACTTCGCTTCTTTTTAAGAAGCTCGTTGCGGCGGTCATGAATGAAATACCGCTTGTCAAAGACATTATTCAAAAAATCGCTCTCCAGCGGTTTGCGGCAACTCTTTCGGAGCTCATTAAAGCCGGAATGCCGATTACCGACGCTCTTGACATTACCGCCGATACGGTCGGCCACGTCGAACTGAAACAGGCCCTTCTCCGGATTTCCCGGGAGGGACTCGCCAAAGGCCTTACGGTCGGCGAAGCTTTCAAAAGAGAGCCGTTTTTCCCGAGAACGGTCGTGAACCTGATGGCCATTTCCGAAAAAGCCGGTCACATTGAAGAAGTTTTGAATACGCTTGCCGATTTTTACGCTTCGGAAATCGACAGTTCGTTAAAGACCCTCGTTTCATTTTTGGAGCCGGCCATGCTTCTTTTAATCGGTTTTGTCATCGGCGTCATTGCTCTTGCCATCATTGTGCCGATTTATCAGCTCACCACTCAATTCTAATGAGAAATGGCTTTACCTTAATTGAATTTTTAATTGCCGTTGCCATTTTAGTCATTGTTTCCGGCGCCGGATTAATCGGCCTTTCGAGGTATAAAGGAGGACAGGACATCGAGCTTTCGATGGAGGAAATAATTTCGGTCGTCCGCGACGTTCAGAAACGCTCGATTACAGAACAAGACGGCAAGCAGTGGGGAATAAGATTCGTTAACGCCAGTTCTTCTTATGAAATCTGGAGCGGTTCGAGCTACGCTTCCGGTACGGTTGATAAATTATATTCTTTGAGGCGCAACGTGATTCTCGGAAATCCTTCCACTTCAACCGTGGATACGATTTTCTCGGCGATAAGCGGAAAGCTTGCCGAAACGCGGATTATTTCTCTCTTGAATACCAGAAAAGACGGAATTGTGGGAGATATCGTAATGACTGAACGAGGTACTGTGACGAGCCGGCTGGAGCACGGCCTGGTCGGTTATTGGCATTTTGACGAGGCGACGAGTACTAAGGCCTACGATTCTTCCGGATTTTCGATTACCGGAACTTTAACGAACGGTCCAACGTGGCAAACAAGTTCAAATTGCAAGTCGGGAAAATGTTTGAGTTTTGATGGGACGAACGATTACGTTGACCTTAACGCCTCCGCGTCTTATGCAAACACATTGACGGTTACAGCGTGGGTCTTTCATAATTCAGCGTCCGGTTGGGATGACATAGTGGCGGGCGGTTGCGGTAGCATATTGTTCGGTTTTTCAAGCAATGTTTTGAATTTTGGTGGTCAGTGTAATAATCCTTTTAATCCTATAACTTATGCGACGAATATTAATTCAGCCTGGCATCACGTGGCGGGAGTTTATAACGGATCAACGGCGAGTTTGTACGTTGACGGCACTTTGGTGAATTCTGCGTCGAGATCAGGCTCTTTTTCGAATTTTGCTCCTAATATCGGCGCTTCCGGAGATTCTGCGGAAAGTTTCTACGGTTCAATTGACGAAGTCCGCATTTACAACCGCGCTCTCTCCGCCGCCGAGGTTTTGAATTTGTATAATGACCTTAAATAGCTAGATAGCTTAGTAGCTGGATAGCTAGGCAGCTAGACAGTTCAATAGCTAAACAAAATGAAAGATTTTAGAAATTTGATAGTTTGGCAGAAATCTTTAGGATTGGTAGTTTTTGTGTACGAGATTACAAAAAACTTCCCTCAAGAGGAAAGGTATGGATTAGCTAATCAGATGAGACGAGCGGCGGTCTCTATCCCTTCAAATATTGCGGAGGGTCATATGCGAACCACCAATAAAGATTTTAGGCAATTCTTGTCTGTTGCGAGAGGTTCTTGCGCCGAACTGGAAACACAGTGCGTTATCGCCTACAAGTTAGGCTACATTAACGATGAAATCTATAAATCGTTGGTTTCAAAAATAGAAGAAATTGCTAAAATGCTATCTTCGTTTTTCAAAACTTTAAGCCAATAATATAAAATTAAAAGTAATGAAAACTAACCGGCCATCAAGCTGTCAAACTATCAAGCTAAGAGCTCGCGAGGGCCAATCCCTCATTGAAGTCCTTATTGGTCTTGCTATCGGGGCGATTTTAATCGGCGCGGCGAGTTTGGGCATTGTTTTTATCCTTCGTTCTTCGACCACCACGCAATATCTCCAGAGCGGCACCCAACTGAATCAGGATCTGGTTGACCGGGTGCGCTCGGTTGCCGGCGCAACTTGGCAGGATTTGCATGACTTAACCAAAGGAACGACATCTTATTTTGTAAGCGCTTCGGGAACGGAACAAATCATCATTGAAGGGAAAGAGGGGGCTGTGAGCAACGAGATTTTCGATGGTCTTGTCGGCCGCTGGGGCTTTGATGAGGCGACAAGCACGGCGACGACTACGACTTTTGACACATCGGGTAAATCCAATCACGGCACTATTACAAGTGGGGCGGCAACGCGAGCAACCTCAACCTGCAAAGTTTCCTATTGTTTGAACTTTAACGGTATTGATGACGGAGTGAACGTTGGTAGTAGTTCAAATTATAATTCTTCGTCCTTTTCTCTGGCTATGTGGATAAACCCCATTACCATTAAGAGCGGGGATCAATATAACAACATCGTGATGGGAAGAGAATCGTACTTAAGCTCGGGATTCCGGTTCGGAATAAGAAATTCCGGCCAGATGCTTTTTTGGACAGGTCAATCGGGTGGCACTCTTTCACTTCAATCGAACAGCTCGCTTGCGGTAGGTTCCTTTTATCACGTCGTTGTTACTTATTCGGGTACCACGGGGAATATTTACGTAAATGGGATAAGCGACGGTTCTGCTAGCGGTTCTTATGTCGTGCCAACCGGTGTGAGTTTATGGATTAACGGTGGGATTGGGGGAGCGCAGGAAAGCAATACTTACATCGACGACGTGCGGTGGTATAATCGCGCCCTTTCCGCCGACGAAGTCCAGCGTCTCTGGAACAGCACCGTCTTCACTCGCTACTTTACGATTGAAAACGTTATGCGCGATTCGAACGGTGATATTACGGCTGCCGGCGGCAACGATGACCCCTCAACCCAAAAAATAACTTCCTATGTCGAGTGGCCCGGAGCGGGCACCGCAACGGGCCAAGTTTCGATTATCGATTACGTTACCCGTTGGGCAAACAGGATTTTGAACCAAAGTGACTGGTCGGGCGGCTCGGGGGAGAGCGGCGTTCTTACCGACCCGAGCAACCGTTATTATGACGCCACAAGCGTTTCCAACCCCGCCGGTTCTATAAGAATCGAAGGTCTCTAAAATAATTAAGTGTTCCTGATAAGTGCCTCTAAGAAAATAGAGGTTTCTGAAACCCTTGCCTCAAAATCGGTCCATATGGACCGATTTTGAGGCGCGAAGATGTTCCTTACTGTCTTCGATTATTCTTTGATTATTCCGATAACTTCGATTATTCCGATAACTTTGATTATTCTGAAAACTCCGACAATTCCGATGCTTCCGCCGGCGAAATGTAATAGATGTTTTTTTCTTTTTGTTTTTCGGGGAGATAAGTATCGGTGAGGTACATTATAGTCTGGGCAGGGGAACCGATTTTTCTGATGTCGTGGCCGCCGGTATCTATAACAAGGTATTTCGGCGTGCTTGCCGGCAAGGCGTTGATTTCTTCGGCAATTCCGACGTATTTGGCGTTAAAAGCTTCGGCGACATCGGCGCGTTTCGTCCAATCGAGAAAATAGGAAATATAGGCGTTTGCGGCGGCGAAAACAATAAGTCCGACAAGTCCGATAAATCTGATGGGGCCGACAGGACGAAGTTTTTCGAAAAGCCGGACGCCGCCCCAAGCCGCAAAAATGAAAACGGGCGGCGCCATTAAAATGGCGCGGAGGGCATGAGGCATCCCCTCATTGGATATAATCACGGGCAGAGCTGTAATAATAAGCCAGGCGAGGAGTATAAGATTTGCGAATTTTGTCGATGACTCCAAATTTCCAATTTCCAATTTCCAATTTCTAAACAAACTCCGAATACTAATAATCAAACCGACTAAAAACAGAATCCCGACAGGCCACCAGAGAAGCGGGGCGCCCGGAAGATTGTGTCTCGGGTTCCAGTCGCCAGCGACGTTGAACATCCCGGCGGTTTTCAGAATGTTTAATCCCAAATCCTTGAGCGGTGCGGGCGATTGCCAGACGGAGATTTGGCCGGTGCGGCCGAAAAAGTCCGCCGGGTTTTCCAAAAAGTACATACCGAGAGGCAAGAAAACGATTATTGCCGCGGCAGTGAAAATCGCGGTTATCGTCCAATAATTCCGATCGGAGAGATCAGCCCGATGGGATTTGTAGACGAGATAAAAAACCAAAAGTATAAGCAGCGGCGTCGCCCGGTAGGCGATGTAAGAATGCATGCCGAGACCGTAGACCGCTCCTGCGAGGAGCGGTAACAGATAGGACCAATAGGACTTATAGGTCCGATAGGATACGAGCAGAAAATACAAACCCCAAGTCAAAAACGCGGGAGCCATTATTGCCCGGAAGCCGATTCGAGAAAAATTGATATGCCAAAACGAAGTTGCGATAAGAAATGCGGCAAGAAGAGCCAGATTTTTGTTCCCAAAAAGCTCTTTAGTTAAAAAATAAATTCCCAGAACCGTAAGGATTCCGAAAATCGCGCTTGGCAGGCGGAGTAAGCCGACGGGACCGATAAGTCCGGTAAGTCCAATGAAATCGATGAGCCACGCCTGAATATTCATAAAAAGGCCTTCCCGGCCGTTGTTTTCGGCATAAAAAACC
>CAZGRD010000001.1:20198-36610 GCA_964528065.1 uncultured Candidatus Saccharibacteria bacterium | reverse complement strand
CCGAGAACCGAAGATTCAACTCTGCCCGGCTATCTTCAAGACGGAGAAAGAAACGAAGGCGCGATAAAAGAAGTGGAAGATTTGGTGGATATGGTTTTCGAAAAAGGACTGGAAGTTGCTTTGAAAGAAGCGGGTAAGCAGCCGCCCTTCATTGAAGACGCCTTTCACGACGCCTTGGTTGACAAGCTTCTGCCGGAGCTGAAAAAAAGGGGAATCGTAAAGTGAACTACATAATTTTAATAACTTTCCTTATTCTGGCCGGTGGTTTGGTTTTTTTCTTTTTAAGCAGGAGGAAACATCGCCGGGCGCACCTCGAATCGCTGAAACTCAAACTTTATCTGATTCGTTTGCCCAGGCGGAGCAAGGAGGGAAAAGAACTGAAGACCGAAATTGCCACGACCGAACAATTTCTTTCGTCGCTCTTCGGTTTTGGGAAACCGTTCGTTTTTGAAGTAGCGGTTCCTTATGTTGGTGAGGAGATTCATTTTTACGCCGCTATCGACAGTTCTTACGGCGAATCTTTCGTAAGGCAGGTCCAGTCGCTTTGGGGCGATGCTCAGGTTCAGGCGGCGGAAGATTACAATATTTTCAATTATTCGGGCGTGAATATCGGCGCCCGAATTCATTTGAAGGAAAGATTCGTTTTGCCGGTCCGGACCTACGACGAATTGAATATGGATACTTTCCTGCCGTTCCTCGGCGGTTTTACGAAAGTAAATCAGGTGGGCGAAGGCGCGGTTTTGCAGATTATAGTCAAGCCGACCACTTCCGATTACAAAAAAAAGATACGTCTGGGTTTGCAGATGTTGAAGCGCGGCGCAAGACTGAGCGAAGTGCTGAAGCATCCTCTTTCTTCTTCTTTCGGCGATTTCATGGGTGCCTTTAGCGGTAGCGGGAAGAAAAACAGCGAGAACGACAAAATTTTGGACGAGCAAGCCATCAAAGCACTTGAGCGCAAGCTCGGGAAACCTCTTTTTGAGACGAACATCCGGGTCCTTACCTCGGCGCCAAGCGATTATCAGGCCACCGAGATATTCCAGGGAATAACGGCCGGTTTTTCCCAGCTTGGCGCGCCGGAGCGGAACGGTTTCGTGATTTCAAAAACGAAAAACATACGAGAGCTCGCTCACCAGTTTTCCTTCCGCGAATTTTCGGAAAGAGACGCCATGATTTTGAATTCGGAAGAAATAGCGAGCATTTTCCACTTTCCGACCGTTTTTACCGACATCCCGAGAGTAAAAGAAGTGAAAGCCAAAGGCGCCGAGCCGCCGCCAAACCTTCCCGCGAGCGGGACTTTAATCGGTAAAAGCTCCTATCGGAACGAAGAACGCGAAGTGCGCATCGGGGACGAAGACCGCCGCCGCCACGTTTACATCATCGGTCAGACCGGTACCGGTAAGTCGAATCTTTTGACCAACATGGTTGTGGGAGACATTGAGAGCGGTAAAGGCGTGGCGGTCATCGATCCGCACGGCGACCTTGTGGAAGATATCTTGAGCCGCGTTCCCAAAGAAAGATTCGAAGACGTAATCGTTTTCGACCCCGGCGACATCATGCGCCCTTTGGGAATCAACATGATCGAGTACGATTTCAACCGTCCCGAGGAGAAAACGTTCATCGTGAACGAAATGCAAAGCATCTTCAACAAGCTTTTCACGGCCGAAACGATGGGTCCGATGTTCGAGCAGTACATGAGAAACGCGCTCCTCCTTCTTATGGAAGACGCGGAGAACGAGCCGGCAACGCTGATGGAAGTAGCGCGCGTTTTCACCGACGCCGATTTCAGAAAACGGAAACTTCCCCGGATAAAAAATCCGAGCGTTCAGGATTTCTGGGAGAAAGAGGCGGTAAAAGCCGGCGGAGAAGCGGCGCTTTCGAACATTACTCCTTACATCACTTCCAAGTTCAACAACTTCACGGCCAACGATTATATGAGAGTCATCATCGGCCAGGCAAAGTCGGCTTTCAATTTTCGCCGGGTGATGGACGAAAGAAAAATTCTCCTGGTCAATCTTTCGAAAGGCAGAATCGGCGACATCAACGCCAATTTGCTCGGCATGATACTGGTCGGCAAGTTCCTGATGGCGGCCCTTTCGCGGGTGGATACGCCTCAGGAAAAGCGGCTCGATTTCAATCTCTACATCGACGAATTCCAGAATTTTACGACCGACTCGATTGCCGTGATTCTTTCGGAAGCGAGAAAGTACCGGTTGAATCTGGTGATTGCCCACCAATTCATCGGCCAGCTTACCGAGAAAATAAGAGACGCCGTTTTCGGCAATGTCGGTTCCGTGGTTTCTTTCCGGATCGGCGCCCAGGACGCGGAATTTCTTACCAAGCAGTTCGATCCGGTTTTCGGCGAGCAGGACCTTCTGAACATAGATAATTTCAACGCTTATGTTAAGCTCCTAATAAGAGGCGAGACCTCGAAACCGTTCAACATTAAAACCATTCCGGCGAGCACGGGTGACCCGAAAAGCGCCGTGTATCTCCGAGAAACATCGAGAGAACGTTACGGCCGTTTGCGCGAGGAAACGGAAGAAGAAATATTGAAAAGATTGAGACAATAACAATCATGCAACGCAGAGATTTGTATTTTGCCGTATCAATCGGATTTTTATTCGGCTGGCTGGTCCTTTTGCCCGCCAAAAACCTCGGTTTTGCGATAACACCGGGTTTTGTTTTGTCCTCGGTCGTCGGTTTTTCCGTTTTTTCTCCGCTCGCGCTTTTCGTAACTTTTCTACTCAGTCGTTTCTTGTCCGGGTTTTTCCAGTTCGGAAAATTTGCGGCAGTGGGAGCGCTAAACACGCTCATCGACTTGGGCATTCTCAATCTTCTCATACTCCTTACCGACGTAACCGGCGGCGTTTATTTCAGCGCTTTCAAGGGAGTTTCGTTTCTTTCGGCGATAACCAACAGTTATTACCTGAACAAGTTCTGGACGTTCGGGAGCCGCTTGCCGGCGACGCTCGAGGAATATTTCCGTTTCGCTTTTTTCACCCTTATCGGCCTCTTAATCAACGTCGCCGTCGCTTCGTTCATCGTTTCGGTTTTGGGACCGCTTTTCGGAGCCGGACCGAAAGTTTGGGCGAACGTCGGGGCCCTCATCGCAACGGTTATTTCGCTAATCTGGAACTTTTTCGCCTATAAGAAGTTTGTTTTTAAATGAAGCCATTTCTCTCGGTTATAATTCCCGTTTACAACGAATCGAAGCGGATATCCCTTACGCTTATCGACGTCGATAGGAAATTAAGCAAAGCCGATTATTCTTCGGAGATCATCGTCGTAAACGACGGTTCGAGCGACAATACCGTTGAGGCGGTGTCGAAGTTTCTGCCCCTCGTCAAAAATTTGAGGGTAGTCGACAACAAGGAAAACCACGGAAAAGGTTTTGTCGTAAAGCAGGGCATGCTTGAGGCGAAGGGAACGTTCCGTCTTTTCATGGACGCCGATAATTCGACTTCCGTAGACCAGGTCGGCAAGATGCTCCCGTACTTCAAGGAGGGATACGACGTTGTTATCGGCAGCCGGGATATAAAAGGCGCGGAACTCGTGCCGCCCCAGCCTTTCTATAAAAGAATGTTGGGGAACGTCGGCAATTTGGTGATTCAAGTTCTTCTTTTGCCCGGACTTTGGGATACGCAGTGCGGTTTCAAGTGTTTTTCGGAAGAAGCGGCCGGGAAGATATTCGGTCTTTTGAAAATCAATCGCTGGGGTTTCGACGTTGAAGCTCTGGCTCTGGCGAAGAAGATGGGTTACCGGACGAAGGAGATTCCGGTCCGGTGGGTGAACAATGCCGACAGCCGGGTTAAGTTCGGCGGTTACGTTTCGAGTCTCTGGGACGTTGTAAGAGTGAGGTGGTGGTTAATGAATTTTGATAAAAATTACAAGACGAAGTCGCAGTAATTTTTAAACAAAATCATTATCCTGAGCAAGGCGAAGGATTTCAATAGCTTTAATAAGTTTGATATGACAAACTATAAACCAGAATTAAGACAGGACCCCGTATCCGGCGACTGGATTTTGTTCGCGCCAAAGCGGGGCGAAAAACCGCACACTTTTTTTAAAGCGAATAAGTCCGATAAGTCTGATAAGTCCGATAGGGCTTATAAATCCAAAAAAACCTGTCCTTTCGAAAATATTCTGGAGACCCATAAGCCGATATCCGTTTACAAAAGCGGCCGGAAGAACGGCGATTGGAAAATTGTGATTGTCGAAAACAAATACCCGGCGGTAGTTCATAAAAAGAGCGTCTGCGCCCGGGATTTCCGGCACGGCATTTACTCTTTAGTGGACGGCGTCGGCCACCACAACGTTGTCGTTACCCGCGACCACAATCGTAATTTTGCGAATTTAAGCCGTCTTGAAGCCAACATGGTTTTTCTGGCTTTCCGCGACCGATACCTTACGCTTCTTAACGACCCTTGTCTCGCCTACATTCTCATTTTTCATAACTGGGGTCCGACGGCCGGCGCTTCGGTCTATCACCCTCATTACCAGCTTATCGCCGTGCCGGTCGTGCCGCCGGATGTCCAACACTCCCTTACCGGCTCTTTGAATTATTTCAAAAAATACGGGCGTTGCGTTCACTGCGAAATGATCAGAACCGAAAAGAAAGAGAGGAAAAGAATCGTTTTCGAAAACGACGGCGCCGTCGTTTTCGCGCCTTTCGTTTCCCGCGAACCTTTCGAGCTCCGAATTTTCCCAAAAAAACACTCGTCTTATTTCGAAAATTCTTCCGATGCCGAGCTGGAAGATATCGTTTCGGCGCTCCAGTTTTCCCTGAAAAGAATTGAGAGCAAACTCGGCGGCGCCGATTATAACTTTTTCATCCATACCGCGCCGGTAAAGGACAGAGAAAAATACCACCACTATCACTGGCATTTGGAAATTGTTCCGAAGACCAACATTTCAGCCGGTTTCGAGCTTGGCACCGGCATCGAAATCAACGTTATGGACCCCGATTTTGCCGCTAAGGTCTTGAGAAAAAAAATAAAATGAGCGCGGAGCTTACAACCCTTGCCATTGCCGCTTCGCCTTTCTTCGAACTCCGTGGGGCGATTCCTCTCGGAATTTTTGCCTTCGACCTTATGCCGCTCGATGCCTATATCTTGGGAGTAACCGGCAGTTTTCTGCCGGTCTTACCCCTCCTTTTTTTCTGGAACTTCATTTATGAAAAAATCACTCATCGCTTTTATTTCCTGAACAGATTTTTCGCGTGGCTTTTCGAGAGGACCCGCACAAAACATGGAAATCACTTTGAGACTTGGAAAAAGCTCGGGCTTATGATTTTTGTGGGCATTCCGGTGCCTTTTACCGGCGCCTGGAGCGGGACGGTGGCGGCTTTCGTTTTCGGCATTCCCATGAAACAAGCGGCAATTATGATATTTTTGGGAAATATGATTTCGGGAGCAATTGTTCTATTGCTATCGGGAGCCGTTTCTTTTGCGCTATAGTTTATATATGAAGGAATTAATAATAGGTAATTGGAAAATGAATCCCCAGACCTACGCCGAAGCGGAAAGGCTTTTGGAATCGGTTTTGAAAAGAACTAAGAAAATTAAGAATGCGGAGCTTGTCGTATGTCCGCCGTTTGTTTGGCTTACGGATATTTCGCATAAATACAATAAAGAAATAAGTTTCGGCGCTCAAGATGTGTTTTGGGGTGATGCGGGAGCGTACACGGGCGAGGTATCGCCGAAAATGCTTTTATCTTCCGGCGTAAAGTACGTTATTGTCGGTCATTCGGAGCGGCGGACGCTCTGCGAGACTGACGAAATGATCAATAAAAAAGCGAAAGCCGCCCTAAGGGCGGGACTGAAAGTTGTTTTGTGCGTCGGCGAACCGTGGAGCGTAAGAAAGAAAGGACTTGCCGCCGCAAAAAAATTCGTGAAAAATCAGCTCCAAAAAGATTTAGCCGGCATTAAGTTATTGATTATCGCTTACGAACCCGTTTGGGCCATCGGCACCAACCGGGCCGATAAGCCGGAAGACGCCGTGGAAATGGCGCGCTTTATTAAGAAGTCATTGGTCATAAGTCATAAGTCAAAAGTCAGAGTGCTCTACGGCGGCTCCGTCAATCCCAGAAACGCCCGGGCGTTTCTTTCGCCCAAAGAAATCGACGGCGCTCTGGTTGGCAAAGCGAGCTTGAACGCCGCCGATTTCCAAAAAATAATCGAATCCGTAGAATGATGCGCTTTTTGAAACAACTTGCCTACGGCGTTTTATATCTCGCGATTCTGGCCGTAATCGTCTTTTTGGTTTATATTGCCTTTTTCCGGTCGGCGTCGCCCATTGAAGTCCCGGAATCTACCGTTCCGGAAATTCCCAAACCAAACCTTGTTTTCGAAAACGTAGAAACCGAAGTAAGCGGCGAAGAAGTGAAAGTAACGGGGTTCTTGAAAAACGAAAGCCCTCAGGTAGTCCGGAACGTGGAAATAAAAGCCACCTTGTTCAGCAAAGAGGGAATTGAAATTTTTTCCTCGGAGACCCTGGAAGACAATATAGGAGCGTTCGAGTCGGAATCATTCACCGTCTTTTTCCCGAAAGACCAGGGACTTGCCAAGGATGTTTGGGGAGAATCGACGGAATTATCGTATGACATACTCCTTCAGGAATTTTGATTGGGTGCTTCTTGGCGGCATACTCGTTCTTGCCGCGGCGAGTTTGCTTTCGCTTTTTTCGTCCAGTACCGCTCTTTTTTACCGCCAGCTCGTTTGGTACGTCGCGGCGATAATCGTGATTGTCGGCGGTAGCCGGTTTGATTGGCGGGGTATCGTGAGCCAGACGTATTTCCGGCAGGGGCTTTATTGGTTTTCCATAATTCTTCTTATAATCGTCAGTCTCCAATCCGAAACGGTAAGAGGAGTGAAGAGCTGGCTTCAGTTCGGCGGTTTTGAATTTCAGCCGGCCGAACTCGCAAAGCTTTCGCTCATTCTTATCCTCGCCGGATTTTTTTCGCGCCGGTATGTCGCCGCCTGGCTGGGGAAAAACATCGCTCTGTCTTTTTTCTACACCGCCTTGCCGGCGGTTCTCGTTGTCATCCAGCCGGACTTCGGTTCGGCGGCGGTTATTTTCGCAATTTGGCTCGGTTTTCTTCTAACAAGCGGAGTGAATAAGAAGCGGCTCTTTTTCGGAATTATTATTGCGATTTTGGTTTTTACTTTTCTTTGGGTTTCGTATCTTCGGCCGTATCAGAAAGAAAGGATCATCGGTTTCTTGAATCCCAACGCCGACCAGCTCGGGATAAATTACAACGTTGTTCAGTCCAAAATCGCAATCGGTTCGGCCGGCTTTTGGGGCAAGGGATTCGGTTCGGGCAGCCAGGTTCAACTTGGATTTTTGCCGGAGGCGGAAACCGACTTTTTATTTGCCGCTTTCGTCGAGGAGTGGGGGGTTTTCGGGGGGGCGATTGTCATTTTGGCTTTCCTCCTCATTCTTTACAGAATCATAAAAATCGGGATAGGGGCGAGCAATAACGATTCAAAATTCATCGTTTTGGGCCTGGCCTTAGTGCTTACTGTCCAATTTTTCATAAATATAGGCTCAAATTTGGGCATTTTGCCCGTTACCGGCATCAATTTTCCGTTTCTAAGCTACGGCGGTTCGTCCATATTGACACTTTCGGTGCTCATGAGTATAATTCAGAAAATCAAAATAGAATCCCATTAAAAAGAAAGGGGTGGGTTTTTATAGTCATTAAATCTTTTCGGCAAAGATGAACCCTCAAATCGGGAAAAGAGGTCTGTTTACTTCGCGTTTCACAATTACCGTGGTGGCGCTTATTATTTTCATTCTCGTCGTCGCTTATTTTTTCTGGGGGTTGCAGCCGAACGCCGAAAAAAACGGCAGCGACGGGGTATTGTTTCAAATTTCCAAAGGGGAAGGGTTGAAAGAAATAAGCGCCCGTCTTTCGCAAGGAGAATTAATAAAATCGATTGCCGTTTTCAAAACCTATTCGCTTCTTTCCGGTTCGGCCCGGAAGTTTCAACCAGGAGTTTATGAATTGGAAGGCTCGATGAGCGTGCCTCAAATAATCGAACAGCTCACCAGTTTTGGCGAGAACGAAGTGACGGCAACGATTCTCGAAGGTTCAGCATTGAAGGACATCGACTCGCTGCTTGCTTCGGTTCAGGTCATCGAGAAGGGGTCTCTCACGAGTTTTCCAATTGAAAATTTGGAGCAGGATTTTAAGTTTTTGACCGGAGCGCAATCGCTTGAAGGGTTTCTTTTTCCCGACACATACCGTTTCGAGGTTTCTTCCGGAGCGGAGACCGTTCTCCGGCGGATTCTCGGTAATTTCGAAGAAAAGGCCTGGCCCCTTTTACAAGACAAGAATAACTGGTACGATTCATTAATACTGGCCTCGTATCTTGAGAGAGAGGTTCCCGACTTTGACGATCGCCGGATAGTGGCAGGCATTGTTCTTAAGCGCCTTTCAATAGGAATGCCGCTTCAGATTGATGCGACGGTAAGCTACGTAAAGTGCGGCGGCGAGCTTCGTGGTTGTGAAGAAATAGTGGTCACCCGAAAAGACTTGACTCTTCCTTCGCCTTACAACACTTACGAGCGGCTTGGCTGGACGCCGACGCCGATCTCGAACCCCGGCCAATCGGCAATTCGGGCGGCTACCGAACCCCAGAAAAGCCCTTATCTTTATTACCTTTCCACCGAAGAAACCGGAGAGACGATTTTTTCGAGAACGCTTGACGAGCACAACGAAAACAGAGCGAGATATCTATGAGAACAAAAACATTTTCATTTTTCAAAACCCCTCCTTTCAAAGCTCCGAATCTCATAGAGATTCAACTCAATTCTTTCAAATGGTTTAAGGAAAAAGGCCTCCGGGAGCTTTTTGACGAAATTTCTCCCATTAAAGACCATTCCGGGAGCGAGCTGGAACTCCATTTTTTGGATTACAAGTTCGATCCGCCGAAATACACCGAGGAACAATCAAAGGAAAAAGACCTGACTTATGAAGCGGCTCTCCGGGCCAATTTAAAACTCATCGACAAGGTTTCAAAATACAACCGGACTCAGGAAGTTTATCTGGGGGAGTTTCCGATAATGACCGACAGAGGGACGTTCATCATAAACGGCGTGGAACGAGTGGTCATTTCCCAACTCATTCGTTCGCCCGGCGTTTATTTTACGGCAAGCGTTTTCCGGGGCCAGAAACTTTTCGGCTCGAAAATCATTCCCAACCGCGGCAGCTGGGTTGAACTTGAAACGGATTCCGGCGGCGTTATTTACGTTAAAATTGACCGGAAGCGCAAAGCGCCGGTAACCCAGCTTCTTCGGGTTTTCGGCCTGGAATCGAACGAAGCTATCTTGAAAGAATTCAAAGACGTCGACACCGGGAAAATAAATTACATCACGAAAACAGTCGAGGGAGACGGCGCCAAAACCGTCGATGAGTCTTTCGTGGAACTCTACAAAAGATTGAGGCCGGGAGATTTGGCCACCGCCGACAACGCCCGTTCGCTCATTGAGCCGATGTTTCAGCGCTTCGACCGCTATGATTTGGGCGCGGTAGGGAGGTTTAAGTTCAATCAGCGCCTCAACCTTTCTTCGAAGAAAAAAGAAGGCACGCTCGACAAGAACGACATAATTGAGATGGTGAAAGAAGTTATCCGGCTGAACAACAGTCCGCAAGCCGAACCGGATGATGCCGACGAACTGGGCAATAAGAGAATCAGAGCGGTCGGCGAACTGGTGCAATCCCGGTTGCGGGTCGGTTTTGCGAGAATGCGGCGCGGCGTTCAGGACCGGATGTCCACTCTCGAAAGAAAATCGCTCCAACCCGCCCAACTCGTAAACTACAAAGTTCTAAGCGCCGTTGTCCGGGATCTTTTCACTTCCTCGCAGCTTTCCCAGTTTATGGACCAGGTGAACCCTTTGGCCGAGCTTGAGCACAAAAGGCGGCTCTCGGCGATGGGTCCCGGAGGACTCACAAGAGAGCGGGCTGGTTTCGAAGTGCGGGACGTTCATCCCACTTTCTACGGGAGAATCTGTCCCATTCAGACGCCGGAAGGGGCGAATATAGGCTTGGTGAGCTATTTGGCAAACTACGCGAGGGTGAACGATTTCGGCTTCCTGGAAGCGCCTTATTTCGAGGTGCAAAACGGTAAAATCACTTCCAAAGTGGTTTGGCTTGACGCGATTGAAGAGAGAAAATACAACGTCGGTCAGGCCGACCTTAAAATCGAAGAAGATGGAATGATTATCAAGAAACGGGTGGCGGCCAGAATAAAAGGCAAGCCCGGTAATTGTCCGCGGGAAAATTTGAATTTCATCGACGTTTCTCCGAATCAGTTCGTGAGCGCCGCTGCTTCTCTTATTCCTTTTCTTGAACACAATGATGCGAGCCGTGCCTTGATGGGAAGCAACATGCAGCGGCAGGCCGTTCCTTCACTCCGGCCTCATGCGCCTTTCGTCGGAACCGGCCAGGAAGAAAAAGTCGCTTACGATTCAAAGCAGGTTCTTATTTCCGATTTTGACGGCGAAGTGAGCCAAGTTGACGGAAGGGCGATTGTGGTGAAAACCGCCTCAGGCGACAAAACCTATACCATTTCCAAATTCAAGCGTTCCAATCAGTCGACCTGTCTTTCCCAGCGGCCCGTCGTCGGAGTCGGCGATAAAGTCAAAAAAGGAACCGTTCTCGCCGACGGAGCGGCAACCGATAGCGGTGTGCTGGCTTTGGGCCAGAACCTTCTCGTCGCTTTCATGCCCTGGCGCGGCGGCAATTACGAAGACGCGGTTATTTTATCCGAGCGGGTTGCCCGGGAAGATCTCTTTACTTCCATTCACATCGAAACTTTCATTTGTTCGATGCGGGAAACGAAACTCGGACCTGAGATTACCACTCCCGACATTCCGAACGTCGCCGAAGAAAAACTGCGAAACCTCGACGAAGAGGGAATAGTTCGTATCGGCGCGGAAGTCCGGGCCGGCGACATTCTGGTCGGGAAAATTTCCCCCAAAGGCGAATCCGAACTCACTTCCGAAGAGCGGCTTTTGCGGGCGATTTTCGGCGAAAAGGCCCGGGATGTTAAAGACACTTCTCTTACTCTTCCTCACGGCAGGACGGGGCGGATAATCGGCATCAAAATCCAGTCCCGCGACAGGGGCGACAAGCTCGAACCCGGAATCATCAAGAAGATTCACATTGAAATTGCCCAGCTCCGGAAAATAAGAGCCGGCGACAAACTGACCGGCCGGCACGGCAACAAAGGCGTGATTTCCCAGATTCGGCCGGTTGAGGATATGCCTTATCTTGAAGACGGAACTCCGGTTGATGTGATTTTGAATCCACTGGGCGTCGCATCGCGTATGAACCTCGGCCAGATTTTGGAAACCCAGCTTGGCCTTGCTGCCGGCCGCTTGGGCTATCGGGCGATTGTTCCCAACTTCGTCGGTCCCGACGAGGAGCAAATCAGGGCGGAACTCCGGGAAGCGAAGCTTCCCGAGAGCGGCAAAATCACGCTCTACGACGGCTTGACCGGAAAGCCTTTCGGCCGGCCGGTAACGGTTGGTTTCATTTATATAATGAAGCTCAATCATTTGGTTGAAGATAAGATTCACATGCGGTCGACCGGACCATACTCCTTGATTACCCAGCAGCCTTTGGGCGGAAAAGCTCAGCTCGGCGGCCAGCGTTTCGGGGAAATGGAAGTTTGGGCATTGGAAGGATACGGCGCGGCTCACACTCTCCAGGAAATGCTTACCATAAAATCCGACGATGTTTTGGGTCGGTCGGCGGCTTTCGAATCGATTATCCGCGGCGAGGACATCAGAAAACCGAACATTCCGGCATCTTTCAATGTCCTTGTTTCGGAATTGAAATCGCTGGGACTCGGCGTAAACGTCGACACTGGTTACGAAGAAAAAGAAGTACAAGAAGAAAATAATGATCTCTAGCAGAAACTCGGACGTAAAATCCATTTCCATAAAAATCGCCTCGCCGGAGGAAATTTTGAAGTGGTCGTACGGGGAAGTAACTAAGCCGGAAACGTTGAACTATCGGACCCAGCGTCCGGAAAAAGACGGACTTTTTTCGGAGCGTATTTTCGGTCCGACCAAAGATTACGAGTGTTACTGCGGTAAATACAAGAAGATAAGGTATAAAGGCGTGGTTTGCGAAAAATGCGGCGTGGAAGTAACGAGGTCACAAGTCCGGCGGGAAAGAATGGGTCACATTACCCTCGAATCGCCGGTTGCTCACACCTGGTTTTTAAAAACCGTTCCTTCAAAACTCAGTCTCCTTCTTGATATCTCTGTGCCGAAACTGGAGAAGGTGATTTACTACGCCGCTTTCATCGTGACTTCCGTAAACAATGAGGCGAGAGAACGGGCTCTCGGCAAGCTGAAACAGGAATTCAAAACTTTGAAGAGGGAAAAGAGCGGCGACGATTTCGAGGAAGCGCGGAAAAAGCAGGAGGAAATCCTTTCCGTTTTGCGGCCGGGATTGATGCTCACCGAACAGGAATATTATTCGCTCGCCCGCGTTTTTGGCGACGTTTTCGAAGCGGACCGCGGAGCGGGAGCAATAAGAAAAATTCTCGAAGGAATCGATCTCGAAGCGACGGTCAAAGTGTTGAGGAAAGAACTCGAAAGTCTGCGGGACGCAAATAAAAAGCGGCGGGTGCTCCAGCGGCTCCGTCTCTTGAATTCGCTCATAAAATCGAACTCGCGGCCCGAGTGGATGATTCTCACGATTCTGCCGATTCTGCCGCCGGAGCTTCGGCCGATGGTTGCCTTAGACGGCGGCCGTTACGCCACCGCTGACCTGAACGACCTTTACCGGCGGGTTATCAACCGCAACAACCGTTTGAGAAAACTCGTTGAACTAAAAGCTCCGGACGTCATTATCACCAACGAGAAACGGATGCTTCAGGAAGCGGTTGACGCTTTGATTGATAATGCCGCCTCAACCGGTCAGATTCTTTCGAGCCGCCGGCGTCCGCTGCGGTCTCTTGCCGATCTTTTGAAAGGCAAGCAGGGCCGTTTCCGGCAGAATCTTCTCGGCAAGCGGGTGGATTATTCCGGCCGCTCGGTCATTGTGGTCGGCCCCGAATTGAAGCTGAACGAATGCGGACTTCCCAAGAATCTCGCTCTCGAACTTTTTCGGCCGTTCGTCATTTGGAAAATAATCGAGCGGGGATACGCCTATAACATCAAGCAGGCAAACCGGCTGATCGAGCAAGGGACGCCCGACGTTTGGGCCATTCTTGAAGAAGTAATCGACGGCAAAAAAGTGCTCTTAAACCGCGCGCCGACCCTTCACCGTTTGGGCATTCAGGCTTTTACCCCCCGGCTTATCGAGGACTTGGCGATAAGAATCCCGCCCTTGGTTTGTACCGCTTTCAATGCCGACTTCGACGGCGACCAGATGGCCGTTCACTTGCCGCTTACGGTTGAAGCCCAGTATGAAGCCCAGAAACTTATGGACGCCGGGAAAAACCTTTTAAAGCCCGCAAACGGCGAACCGATCGTTTCGCCCACTCAAGACGTTGTTCTCGGTGTTTACTATCTTACCGGCATCAAGCCGGGAGCGAAGGGGGAAGGGAAAGTTTTTTCGGGCTTTACGGAGATGACTCACGCCTTTGAGGCGGAGCTTCTCGATTTGGACGCGAAGATAAAAATTCCTCTCGACGGGAAAATAACCGAAACATCATACGGCCGCTTGATTTTCAACCGGGAATTGCCGGAGGATTTCGGTTTTGTGAACGAACATTTGAACAAAAAAGCTTTGGCCGGGGTTGTTTCCGACATCATCAATCGTTACGGTATCGAGGTTTCTCGCGAGTATCTCGACCGAATAAAAGATTTGGGTTTCCGGTACGCCACACTCTCCGCCGTGAGCTGGAGCGTTGACGATATTGTGATTCCCGGCGAGAAAGAAGAAATCATTCATCGGGGAAACGCGGAAACGGATTTGATTCAAAGTCAATTTCACGAGGGGCTTCTCACGGAAAAAGAAAGACAGCGCAACGTGATAAGCGTTTGGACCAAGGTTTTGAGGGAAATAAGCGGTCTTGTCGCGAAAAGCCTCGAGCCTCAGAATTCCATCCACATCATTATTTCTTCGGGTGCCCGTGGCAACTGGAACCAGCTGAACCAGATAATGGGCATGAAGGGTCTTATGACCAACCCGAAGAACGAAACAATCGAACTTCCGGTCAAGACTTCGCTCAAAGAAGGCCATAAGATTTTGGAGTACTTTATTTCCACCCACGGCGCCCGGAAAGGCTCGACCGACACGGCTCTAAAGACCGCTTCCGCGGGCTATTTAACCCGGCGGCTGGTTGACGTTGCCCAGGATTTGATAGTCAAAGAGCGCGATTGTCGGACTAAAGAAGGAATTGAGATAACGAAAAAAGAAGGAAAAGAGTTCGGATATTCTTTCGCCGAGCGTCTTTATTCGAGGACGAGCCTCTTAGACGTAAGGGTTGGCCGTAAAATTTTAGTCAGAGCCGGCGAGATAATAACCCGGGCGGTGGCCGGAAAAATCGAGGAATCGGCGATTGAATCGGTTAAGGTAAGGTCGCCCATAACCTGTAAAACCACTTACGGCATCTGCGCCGCTTGTTACGGCTCCGACCTTACAACCGAGAAGCCGATTGAAGTGGGCGGAGCGGTGGGTATTATCGCCGCCCAGTCCATCGGCGAGCCGGGCACTCAACTTACCTTGAGGACATTCCACATCGGCGGTATCGCCGGCGTCGACATCACGACCGGTTTGCCGCGGGTTGAAGAGCTTTTTGAGGCGAGGCCACCGAAGGGCAAAGCCGTAGTTGCCAAGAACGACGGCCGGGTGGAAGCGATTGAAGAAGGAATGCTTGCGAAAACAATGAAGATAAAAGAAACCGGCGAGAAGCCGAAAAAGAAAAAAATTTTTCAGGAATATCTTATTCCTGTGGGCGTAAATATTCTGGTTAAGGAAGGCGACAGCGTTTTGAAGGGCCAGCCCTTAAGCGAGGGACCGATGGATTTGAGGGAGCTTATGGCTTATAAGGGCATCGAAGCGGTCAAACAATATATCATCAACGAGATTCAGAAAATCTACATTCCCGAAGGGACTTCAATCAACGATAAGCACATAGAAATTATCGTGAGGCAGATGCTGGGCAGAGTTCTCATAAAAGACGTCGGCGATACGGATTTCATGGTCGGCGACATCGTCGAGAAATCGAAATTCAAGGAAGTAAACCGGGAAGCCAAAAAAACCGGCAAGACTCCGGCTAAGGGCATTCAGCTTATTATGGGCATAACCAGAGCTTCTCTTACGACGGAAAGCTTCCTCTCAGCCGCGTCATTTCAGGAAACGAGCCGGGTATTGGTGAACGCCGCTTGCGAGGGCAAGGTTGACATCCTTCGCGGTCTTAAAGAGAACGTAATTATCGGCAAGCTCATTCCGGTCGGCACCGGTTTTACGGGAATAAACGAAGAAGAAATCAGGCTGCTTAAGGAAAAGTTTTATCCCGCTCCTCCGGAGGAAACGGAAGAAGAAATTGACGTTGTAGAGAAAACCTGATATTTTACAGTAAAGAGCGCGGATTATGTACGAAATTTCATTCATTTTAAAAGAGGAAGACGCCTCGCCGGTCGGAAAAATTTTTTCCGGGCACGGAGTCGAGATTCAAACCGGCGGCGAAATCAGAAAAATTCGCCTGGCTTATCCCATAAAGAAAAGCGAGTATGGTTTTTTGGGTTCCTTTAAGTTTGAAGCCGAACCGGAAACCCTGGAGAAAATCTTCAAAGATTTGAAGCTGGAGAAAAGCCTGTTTCGCTATATGGTTGCCAAATTCGAAGAAAGGAAAATCGGAGCGAGAGAAGGCGGAAAAATATTTCAGCCCGTTGCGGTCTATAAAAAACAAGACGAACTGAAGCGGTATCCCGACCCCGTTTTGACGAACGAAGAACTTGAGAAAAAAATCGAAGAAATACTAAAATAAAGGCATATGAACCTGAACAAAGTTTTCTTGATAGGGCGTCTCACTCAGGATCCGCAGCTCCGAAATACTCCTTCCGGCCAGGCGGTGACGACCATTTCCGTGGCTACGAATAGGATTTGGACCAGTAAATCCGGCGAACGCCAATCCGATACCCAATTTCACAATGTCGTTGTTTGGGGCCGCCAGGCAGAAACAGTCAATCAGTTTTTAAAGAAGGGAAGCTTGGCGATGATTGAAGGGAGGCTGCAAACCCGGAGCTGGCAGGATAATCAGGGTCAGAATCGGCGAACGACGGAAATCGTTTGCGAAAGAATCCAATTCGGTCCGCGGTCGGGACTTTCGCCCGAGGCCGGGGCGAGTAAACCTCCTCTCCGTCCGATCGACGAGGAAAAAGAAAGTCTTCCCGAAATCAATATTGACGAAGAAGACATCAAGCCGGAAGACATCAGTTTTTAA
>CAZGRD010000001.1:3760-20098 GCA_964528065.1 uncultured Candidatus Saccharibacteria bacterium | reverse complement strand
CATGAAACAGTGCAATTTTTGTTCAAAAGACATAAGCGACGTTGATTATCGGGACATCGAAACCCTAAGGCGTTACGTTTCAAGCCAGGCGAAAATCATCGACCCGCGCCACACCGGCGTTTGCGCCAAGCATCAGCGCCGTCTTGCCCGTGCCATAAAACGAGCCCGGATTATGGGCTTGATGCCTTTTGTAAGACAGTAATGGACGTCTCTGTTTTTGAAATTCTTCACGCCGTTTCCGGCCGTTCGTCTCTCTTGGACGGCTTAATCGTTTTCTTCGCCGATTACCTGATTTGGTTTCTCGTTCTGGGAACGCTTTTTCTGGTTTTCAGCCTGAAAAACCCGAAGGAAAAAATTTTCGCTTTTCTTGTGATTGCTCTCACCGCTATTTTGTCGAGAGGAATTTTTACGGAAGCCATTCGCTTCTTTTACGACAGGGAAAGGCCATTCGAGAGCTTGGGCTTCGAACCGCTTATCCTGGATTTTAACCCGGCTTTCCCTTCCGGCCACACGACTTTTCTTTTTGCCCTTGCTTTCGCGGTTTTCTACTTCAGCCGTTTCTGGGGATTTTGGTTTTTAGGATTGTCGTTTCTGGTCGGCCTCTCGAGAGTTATTGCCGGCGTTCACTGGCCTTCCGACGTTCTGGGAGGTATCGTGGTGGCGCTCTTCGCGTTCTTCATTGCGGAAAAACTGCTCAAACGCTACAGGCCGGAGAGTTGACTTTCCGGTTTCTCGGCGCTAACTTGACTCTTAGGTCCCCCCGGGCGTGAGGAAGGGGGCTTTTCCTGCATTTTATGTTCGACCTGATTTCGAAAAACCTACCCGGCGGTGACCAGCCCAAAGCGATTGAATCGCTGATTTTGGGCTTAAGAAAAGATTTCAAGCACCAGACGCTCTTGGGCGTCACCGGTTCGGGTAAAACTTTTACGATAGCCCACGTCATTGCAAAGGTCGGGAAACCGACGCTCGTTATCGCTCACAACAAGACTTTGGCTGCCCAGCTCACCAACGAGTTCCGCGAGCTTTTTCCGAAAAACTCCGTTCACTATTTCGTTTCTTACTACGATTATTACCAGCCGGAAGCCTATCTTCCTTCGACCGATACTTACATCGGCAAGGAGGCGATGATAAACGACGAGATAGACAAGTTACGGCATGCGGCGACGACGGCGCTCCTTACGAGACGGGACGTAATCGTCGTCGCTTCGGTTTCCTGCATTTACGGCCTTGGGGCGCCGGAGGTTTATGCCGAAAACATTTTTCACCTGAAAACGGGCGATAAAGTCGACCGCCGGTCGTTTGTGAGAAAACTCGTCGAGCTTCAGTACACGAGAACCAATTCCGACTTGAAGCGCGGCTCTTTCCGCCTTCATGGCGACAATTGGGAAATAATGCCGCCCGACCGGGAAATAATTTACAACTTTGAATTGAAAAACGGGAAGATAGACAAGATTTACGAGATAAAGCCGGCAGAAGGGTTCCGGTCGGGGGAAACTCCGGCACTGGACGAAATTTGTTTTGCTCCGGCGAGACACTTTATCACGCCCCGCGCCGAGCGGGAACGGGCGATAAAAGCAATAGAAGCGGAACTCGCCCTGCAGCTGAAGTATTTCGAAAAAGAAGGGAAACTGCTCGAAGCCGAACGGCTTGAACGGCGGACGAAGGCGGATTTGGCCATGATTCGGGAAATCGGTTACTGCAACGGAATCGAAAATTACTCAAGGCATCTTTCGGGTCGGGGAGCCGGCGAGCCGCCAGAAACTCTCCTCGATTATTTTCCCAAGGAATTCCTTACCGTAATCGACGAGTCGCACGTTACCGTGCCTCAGTTAAACGGCATGTATCAGGGCGACGCTTCGCGGAAAAGAGCGCTCGTCGAGTTCGGTTTTCGTCTGCCTTCGGCCGCCGACAACCGACCGTTGAAATTTCATGAGTTTGAAAAAAGGGCGGGGCAGACGATTTACACTTCGGCAACGCCCGGGCATTACGAGCGGGAGAAAAGCGGGCAAATCGTGGAACAAATCATACGGCCGACCGGTCTTGTCGACCCGAAAATAACCATCTGTCCCGCCCGCGGCCAGGTGGACGATTTGATTCCGCGAATCGGAGAACGGGTTGGGTTGAAAGAACGAGTGCTTGTTACCACCCTTACCAAGCGCATGGCCGAAGACTTGAGTTCTTATCTCGAGGAAAAAGGAGTTAAAGTTACTTATCTCCACAGTGACGTAAAAACTCTGGACAGAATCAAGATTCTCACGAATCTGCGAAAGGGAAATTTTGACGTTCTGGTGGGCGTAAATCTTCTGCGGGAAGGACTGGACTTGCCGGAAGTGACGCTCGTCGCGATTTTGGACGCCGATAAAGAAGGATTTCTGCGCTCGGAGACCTCGCTAATTCAGACCATCGGCCGGGCGGCCAGAAACGTCCGGGGCGAAGTTTTAATTTACGCCGACCACATTACCGGTTCGGTAAAGCGGGCGGTTGACGAAACCGAGCGCCGCCGCAAGCTTCAGCTTGTTTACAACAGTAAGCACGGCATTACGCCGAAAACAATCGAGAGAAAAATCAGCGATATCGTGCCGGCGGAGGAAATCCTTGAGCTTGAAACCAAGCCGCTGCCGAAATCGAAAACCGCCGTTCGCGAACTCATTGCGAAAAAAGAGAAGGAAATGAAAGAAGCGGCCGGGAAACTCGATTTTGAGCTTGCCGCGATTTTAAGGGACGAATTGAAGGAGTTGAATAAGAAAATCAATGCAAGATAAATTGATAATCAAAGGAGCGCGGGAGCACAACTTGAAAAACATAAACTTGGAGATTCCGCGCGACAAAATGGTTGTCTTTACCGGCCTTTCCGGTTCGGGGAAGTCGTCTTTGGCGTTTGACACGATTTTTGCCGAGGGCCAGCGGCGCTACATCGAGTCGCTTTCGGCTTATGCCCGGCAGTTTTTGGGCCGTTTGGACAAGCCCGATGTCGACGAAATTGACGGATTGTCGCCCGCGATTTCCATCGACCAGAAAAGCCATTCCTCAAACCCCCGTTCCACGGTCGCGACCATTACCGAAATCTACGACTACCTCCGGGTGCTTTTTGCCCGAGCCGGTACGCCTCATTGCCCGAAATGCGGCAAAGAAATCCGAAAGATGACCAACGAAGAAATTGTTGACGTGGTGTTGCAGATTTACAAGTCGAAGAAATCGGACAAAAATCTCGTTATTTTGGCGCCTGCCGTCCGCGGCCGGAAAGGGGAATACTATCAGCTTCTTTACGATTTTTTGAGTGCCGGTTTTCGGGAAGCGAGAATCGACGGCAAGATTCACAATCTTCGGGAAAGGATTGAACTCAGCCGTTACAAGACCCACACCATCGAGCTCTTAATTGACCGCGTGCCCGACGGCTTGGATATGCGCGATAAGGACAATCGGTTGCGGTTCGCCGAGGCGGTGGAGTCGGCCTTAAAGTACGGCAACAACGTCGTAGCGGTGATTGCCGACGACGCCGAAACCTCGCTTTCGGCGAAATTCACCTGTCCGAACGACGGCTTTTCCTTTCCAGAGATCGAGCCGCGGCTTTTCTCGTTCAATAGTCCCTACGGAGCTTGCGGGGAATGTCACGGTTTGGGGACGGAAAGCATTTGGTCGGAAAAAATTTGCCCCGTTTGCCGCGGCCGACGCCTCAAAGAAGAGGCTCTGAACGTTCTTATAAAAAACCGAGACATTGCCGAAGTGACGGCGCTTTCAATTTCCGAAGCTCTTGAGTTTTTCGAAAAATTAACGACATCGCATGTCGTTAATTTGGAAGTGGCAAGTGCGCCGATTCGGGAAATTAAAAACAGACTGAAGTTCATGATTGACGTGGGTTTGGAATATTTGACCTTGAACCGGAGAGCGGGAACCCTCTCCGGCGGCGAAGCTCAGCGAATCCGGCTTGCCTCGCAAATCGGTTCGCGTCTTACCGGCACGCTCTACATACTTGATGAGCCGACCATCGGTCTTCACCAGCGGGATAATGCCAAACTTATCAGCACCCTCCACGATTTGCGGGATTTGGGGAATACGGTTCTCGTGGTGGAGCACGACGAGGAAACGATTCGTTCCTCCGATTATCTCGTGGATATCGGTCCGGGTGCGGGCGTTCACGGCGGGAAAATAGTCGCGGAAGGCCCG
Organism: uncultured Candidatus Saccharibacteria bacterium; assembly: GCA_964528065.1. GTDB lineage: Bacteria > Patescibacteriota > Minisyncoccia > UBA6257 > GWB1-50-10 > CAZGHF01. Next base: position 15,934 of record CAZGRD010000001.1, on the reverse strand, counting down.
ATTCCCGAAATTTTTCAAGACAAAAAATCGAAATCCTTGACCATTGATTACTTGAACGGCAAGGAATTTATTCCCGTGCCGGAGAAAAGGCGGCCGGTTACCCGGAATAGCGACTTTTTGGTGATTAAGGGAGCAATGGCAAATAACCTCAAGGAAATCGACGTTCAAATTCCGCTTCACCAGTTCGTGGCCGTAACCGGCGTTTCCGGCTCGGGTAAAAGCTCGCTCGTTTACGACGTTCTTTATAAGGCGCTCGCCAATAAGTGGAACGGCGCGAATTACAAAGTCGGGATGCATAAAGACATGATGGGGTTGGAACAATTGAATCGCGTTATAAACATCGACCAGTCGCCGATTGGCCGGACGCCGCGTTCCAATCCGGCCACTTACGTCGGCGCCTGGACTTTCATTCGCGAACTTTTTTCTTCAACCGAAGACGCCCGCGTTCGCGGTTACAAGCCCGGCCGGTTCAGCTTTAACGTTCGGGGCGGCCGGTGCGAGAACTGCGAAGGCCACGGCACGATTGCGATTGAAATGCATTTTTTGCCGACGGTATACGTTACCTGCGACGTTTGTAAAGGCAAGCGTTTTGACCGGGAGACGCTCGAAGTGGAGTACAAGGGTAAAAATATTTGGGAGGTTTTAAAGATGACCGTGGATGAAGCAGTGGAGTTTTTCCGCGACATTCCGTGGCTTTTCGACCGGTTGAAAATATTGGAAGAAGTGGGTTTGGGTTACTTGGGGCTGGGGCAGTCGGCGACAACCCTCTCCGGCGGCGAAGCTCAGCGGATAAAACTCACGGCCGAGCTCGGCAAGCGCGACACGAGAAAAACGATATATCTTTTGGACGAACCGACAACCGGTCTTCATTTTGCCGACGTCCGGAATCTTCTCAAGGTTTTGGACAGATTGGTCGGCCGGGGCAACACCGTGGTCGTAATCGAACATAATTTAGACGTTATCAAAACCGCCGATTGGGTAATTGACTTAGGTCCCGAAGGCGGCGAAAAGGGTGGTGACGTTGTCGCTTCCGGTACGCCCGAGGCGGTTGCCAAAAAAGCCGGCAGTTTTACGGGGCAGTATTTGAAAAAAGTTTTGAAGTGACTTATAATAGAAACATACCCTTGACGGAAAAAGGTCGACTGGAATGAATTTTCTTTCTGCACGACTGCTGTAGAAAGAATAAATTTTTATGGAAGTTATAAATCAGGAGACGGGCAGTCCGGCAACGGGCGCTCCAATGAACGAGCCGCAGCAGCCGGCAGAAGTTCCTCAGGTACCGATGTCTGAACCGCAGGCACCGACGGCACCCGGGGAAAGTCAGCCGACACCGCAGGTTCCTCAGGGCAATTAAGTTTGCTTTTCCGAAATCCCTCCGATTTTAGTTGGAGGGATTTTGTTTTAAGCGCTTTTTGAAGTATTGTGGAGATGTGGCGAGTAGAAAAAAACTTTACGAAAAACTGCCGGAACCCCCCGGCGTTTATTTAATGAAAGACGGCCGCGGCCGGATTCTCTACATCGGTAAAGCCGGAAATCTGCGTCGTCGGGTTTCTTCGTATTTCGCGCGACCGCACGACTCACGCATCGAGAAAATGGTGAGCGAAATAAGGAAGATAGATTGCAGAAAGACCGATTCGGCGCTTGAAGCGCTCATTCTCGAGGCCTCGCTTATTAAAAAACACGAGCCGTCCTACAACATCAGGGAAAAAGACGATAAAAGTTTCCTTTACGTCGAAATTACGAAAGAAGAATTTCCGCGGGTGCTTTTAGTGCGCGGTAAACTTCGGGCGGCGGGGGAACGATTTGGCCCATTTACATCGGCTTCAAGCGCGCGGGAAGCGCTCCGGATAATCCGCAAGATTTTTCCGTTCAGCGTTCACCCCGCCGATAAAATCGGCAAGTTTAAGCGCGTCTGTTTTGATTATGAAATCGGTCTCTGTCCCGGCACCTGTATCGGCGGAGTGAGTCGCGCCGAATGCCTGAAAAATGTCAGGAATATTAAATTGCTTTTTCAAGGCAGGAAGGCGGCGATTTTAAAAAATCTGAAGCGGGAGATGACGGCAGCGAGTAAACAGCTCGAGTTCGAGAAAGCGGCAAAACTCCGCGGCAAGATTTTCGCCTTACAGCACATTCAGGATGTAGCGCTTATTAGCGAAGAGAATCATGAATCAAGAATTATGAATTATGGAAAAAAGATAGAGGGTTACGATATTTCCAATATCTCCGGCACTTCGGCCGTCGGATCAATGGTTGTTTTTCGGGGCGACAGGTCGGACAGAAGCGAATACCGGAAATTCAAAATCAGAACTTTTAAAAAAAGCGATGATGTGGGAATGCTGAAGGAAGTCTTACGCCGCCGTCTCGGTCATCGGGAATGGTCTTTGCCGGCTCTTTTTCTTATAGATGGCGGCAAGGGCCAGGTAAACGGCGCTCGCGCGGTTTTGGACGAATTCGGCCTTGATTTGCCGGTTATAGGCATCGCCAAAGGCGCGAAGCGGAAGAAAAACGAATTTGTCGGTAGGGTTCCCGCGGACACTTCGGAAAAGACATTAATCAGGGTTCGCAACGAAGCCCATCGTTTCGCCCAGAGCTATCACAAAAAACTGAGAGGCGAGGCGTTCATCGGTTAATGTTAAAATTAAATTAAGTTAAAACACGGAAACGGTATGATTGCCGGAGAAATCAAAAAAATAATAAAGGGAGAGGTTTTATTTGACGAAGAAACGCTCCGAAAATACAGCCAGGATGCGAGTTTATTCGAGGTAAAGCCCGAAGCGGTGGTTTTCCCGAGAAATACAGAGGACCTGAAAAAGCTTGTTTCTTTCGTCGTTAAAAACAAAAAGAAAAATGAAGCTCTTTCGCTTACGCCGCGGGCGGGCGGGAGTGATATGTCGGGCGGTCCTCTCTCCGAGTCGATTGTCGTTGATTTCAAGCATTTCAGTAAAGTGAAAATGGGGGACGGTTATGCCATTGCCGAGCCGGGTGTTTTTTACCGGGATTTCGAAAAAGAAACCCTAAAAAAGAAACTTATTCTCCCAACCTATCCGGCTTCGCGCGAGCTTTGTGCTTTAGGTGGGATGATAGCGAATAACGCCGCCGGCGAGAAAACTTTAAAGTACGGCAAAACCATCGATTACGTGGAGGAATTGAAAGTCGTGCTCTCCGACGGAGAAGAGCACGTGATTAAACCGCTTACCGAAAAGGAGCTGAAGAAGAAAATTAAAGAAAAAAACTTTGAGGGCAGGTTTTATCGCGATATCTTCCGACTCATCGAGGGAAATTACGACGTTATAAAAAAAGCGAAACCGAATGTTTCCAAAAACTCGGCGGGATTCAATCTCTGGGAAGTTTGGGATGAGAAGACATTCAACCTCGTAAAACTTTTTGTCGGGTCGCAGGGAACGCTCGGACTCATAACGGAAGCGAAGCTTCGGCTTGTGCCGGTCGGGAAATATTCCGGATTGCTCGTGATTTTCATGAAGGACTTGAAGTTTCTGCCGGAAATCGTCGGCAAGACGTTGAGCCTGAAGCCGGCTAGTTTCGAATCTTTTGACGACCACACTTTCGGACTGGCGCTCAAATTTTTCACCGGCTTTCTGAAGCTGATGGGCGCGGCGAATATTTTCTCTCTTGCCCTGCAGTTTCTGCCGGAATTCCTCCACGTTCTCTTTCACGGCATGCCGAAGATGATACTGCTTGCCGAGTTCGAAGAAGAAAGCCAGGAGGAAGTGAACCGCAAAATCGAAGAATTGGAGCGCTCTCTCGCGCCTTTTGAGCTTTCCACAAAGACCGCCCCAACCGCGGAATCGTCGAAAAAGTACTGGGTGATGCGGCGGGAAAGCTTCAATCTTCTTCGCCACCGGATAAGGGGACTAAAGACCGCGCCTTTCGTTGACGACGTCGTCGTTCGGCCCGAGCATTATTCGAAGTTCTTACCCAAGCTTTACGAAATTTTGGACCGTTACGAACTTCTGTACACCGTCGCCGGCCATATCGGCGACGGCAATTTCCACATTATCCCTCTAATGAACCTCGCCGACGAAAAAGAACGCCGGAAAATTCCCGAGGTATCGAGGGAAGTTTATGATCTGGTTTTGAAATACAAGGGTTCGATTACGGCCGAACACAACGACGGACTGATTCGCACGCCCTTTCTCGAGAAGATGTACGGCAAAAAAGTTTACGGCCTCTTTAAGGAAACGAAAAAAATATTCGATCCTTTGAACGTTTTCAATCCCGGCAAAAAGGTAAACGCCAACCTTAATTACGCCCTGGAGCACATAAAGCGGTAGTATGGATTCTTTCCACATTCAAAGCATCGAGGAAACCCTCGCAAATCTGAAAACTTCTCTGGGCGGTCTCTCGCGGGAAGAAGCGGTTATCCGCCTTCAAAAATCCGGCCTGAACCGCCTGCCGGATAAAGACGGCATCCGGCCCCTTTCCATTTTCATAAAGCAGTTAGAGAGCGCTTTCGTTTACATTTTGCTTGCCGCCGTGGTTTTGTCTCTCCTTTTCGGCCATCTTATCGACGCTTACGTGATTATCGCGGTCGTCGTTTTCAACATTCTGATAGGTTTCTTCGAAGAAATGAAGGCGGAGAACGCCATCCGGAAACTGAAAAGTTTCATGGTTCCTTTTGCCAAGGTTTACCGCGACGGGGAACTCACGCGTCGTCCGGCCGAAGAACTGGTACCCGGCGACGTCATTGCCGTAGGCGGCGGCGACCGCGTGCCGGCCGATGCCCGGCTTATCGAGGAAAAAAACCTCCAGGCGGAAGAAGCGTCTTTGACCGGCGAATCCTTTCCGGTCTTGAAAAGCACGAAGCCTTTAAAGAAAGAAACGCCTCTGGCTGATCAAAACAACATGATTTGGATGGGGACGGCGGTAATAGGCGGCGAGGGGAAGGCGGTTGTCATCGCAACCGGAGAAGAAACTGCTTTCGGCGAAATCGCTTCTTCGATTTTGGAAGTGAAAGAGGAAGAAAGCCACTTTACGAAAAAGACCCGGGAATTGGCTTTTACGATGGGAGTGATAGCTTTTTTGGGCGCCCTTCTTACTTTTGCCATCGGTTTTTTCATCCGTCACCTCGGATTCCTGGATATTTTTCTTTTTTCGGTCGCTTCCCTGATCTCCGGTATTCCGGAAGGATTGCCGGCAGTGCTTGCCGTCGTCCTTGCGGTTGGCGCTTTCCGAATGGCAAAAAAGAAAGCGATTATAAGGCGTCTGCCGGCGGTGGAAACATTGGGCGTGGCAACCGTCATTGCAACCGATAAGACCGGGACGATTACCGAAAACTCGATGATGGTCCGGAGAGTAATTTTGCCGGGCGGCGAAGAAATAACCGTTTCCGGCAGCGGCTACAATCCAACGGGCTCTTTTTTGAAAGACGCAGAAATTATTCTTCCTTTACGCGACCAAAAACTGAGCCGTCTTCTTCGCGTAGCCGCTGTTTGCAATAAAGGCGAGATTTTGAGAGTCGACGGCCGCTTCGATATAATCGGCGACCCGACTGAGGCCGCGCTTCTTGTTTTTGCCGAGAAAGCCGGTCTCAAAAGACAAGCCCTCCTTAAGGAGACGCCGCTTGTCGATGAGCTTGTATTTAACGAAGAAAGAAAATATCGGGCAGTGCTCATAGAAGAAAAGGGAAAGATGATTTATGCCGCCGGAGCGTTCGAAAAGATCGTTTCTTTGTCCGATTTGAAACCTCAGGAACAGGGAAAAATTTTGTATCAAGCCGAAAATATGGCGGCGGAAGGAATGAGAGTTTTAGCCCTCGCCTACAAAGAAGCGAATGCGAAGAGCGTCAAGCTTTCCGAAAAAGACGTTAAAGAGATGAGATTCGCGGGAATTGTCGGCATAATCGACCCGCCGAGAGCGGGCGTAAAAGAGGCCATTTTTAAAGCGAAAAGGGCCGGTCTTCGGGTGATAATGAAAACCGGCGACCACAAAAATACGGCTGTTGCCATTGCCAAAGAAGTAGGGCTTGTGCCGCAGGAAGCCGATCCCGATAAGGTGGCCGTTACCGAAGACGAGCTTCTGGAGCTTCTCAAATTCGGCGAAGAGCAGTTTGAAGAAGCGGTCCGGACAGTTTCCGTTTTTGCCCGCGTTACCCCGAAAATGAAGTTAAGAATCGTTAAAACGCTCCAAAAGCAGGGAGAAACGGTGGCGATGACCGGCGACGGAGTAAACGACGCGCCGGCGTTGCGGGCCGCCGACATCGGGATTGCGATGGGCGTTATCGGCACCGACGTCGCGAGAGAAACGAGCAAAATAGTCTTGGCCGACGATAATTTCGCCACGATTGTAGATGCGATTGAAGAAGGGAGAATTGTTTTCAAAAACGTCCGTCAGACGAGCTTTTATCTTATTACCACCAATGTCGCCGAAAATATAACCATCGTAACCACTCTTCTTTTGGCTTTGCCTTTGCCTCTTCTTCCCATCCATCTTTTGTGGCTGAACTTGATATCCGACGGCATTCCGACCGTCGGACTTGCTCTTGAGCGGGGCGGAGGCGGGGAACTCGAAGAAGCGCCTCGCAGCGCCAAGGAAAAAATTTTGTCCAAGGAAATCGTTCCTTATCTTCTTTCTCTCGCTCTTCTCATGGTTTTGGGAACCGTTCTTGCGTTTACATATTACTTGCCCCAAGGAATTGATAAGGCGAGAACGGTTGCTTTCACGGTAATGGCTTTTTTCCAGTTGTGGAACGTTTTTAACATGCGTTCCCTGACTCAGTCGATTTTCAAAATAGGCGTTTTCGGCAATAAATTTGTCGTTATTTCTTTGCTTCTTGCCGTTCTCGTTCAAGTTGCGGTGATTCACGTGCCTTTTTTTGCCTCGGCTTTCCGATTTGAGCCGCTTGGCATTCTGGAGTGGATTATTATCGTTGCAATTACGTCTTCCGCGCTTGGGTTCGGCGAGCTTTACAAGTTCCTGAAGAAAATCTAAACTATCATCAATTATGCGAAACCGAAAAAGGTTGGTTTTTTTTCTTGTATTTCTGATTGCTGTTTCAATTGTCGCCGGCTTGTTTGCTTACGAACCCTTATTCAAGAAATGGACCGGTTTCCGTTCCTGGCAATTGGGGCTGGACTTGGCCGGCGGCAGTTTTCTTATTTATGAAATCGATTTGAACGGCGTGGCGCCCGTCGATCGCGATTCCGTCGTAAAGGGCCTTCGGGACGTCGTTGAGCGCCGGGTCAACCTTTTTGGCGTAAGGGAACCCAAGGTTTATACCGAAGAGAGCGCCGGAGCGAACCGCCTGGTGGTTGAACTTGCCGGCATCTCCGATGTCGGTGAAGCCATCGCCCAGATAGGGGAGACACCATTTTTGGAGTTTCGGGAAATCGTCTCGGTTGAGGGCGATATGGCGGTTTTTTCTCCGACTGGTCTCACCGGCCGTTACGTGAAGGGCGCCCAGCTTGGCTTTGACCAGATAACCCGGGAGGCCCAGGTTTACCTGGAATTTAACGATGAAGGAGCCGGAATTTTCGAAGAAGTAACCGGCCGCAACATCGGCCAGCCGCTTTGTATTTTCTTAGACGGCGAGATAAGGAGTATGGAAGAGGATTGTCCTACCGTTCAGGCTCAAATCTCGGGCGGCAAAGCCCAGATTACCGGCCGGTTCAGCGTAGACGAAGCAAGAGCTATTGTGGAGAGGTTCAACGCCGGGGCATTGCCGGCGCCCATCAAACTCATAAATCAGCAGACAATCGGCGCCGATTTCGGAAAGGACGCGCTTACGAGTTCGGTTTTTGCCGGGGCCGTGGGAACGGCGGTAATAATTCTTTTCATGCTTATCTACTACCGCCGTTTCGGACTTTTTGCCGTCGTGGCGCTTTTAATGTATATAGCGCTCACGCTCGCCGTTTTTAAAATCATTCCCATAACTCTCACTCTCGCCGGAGTCGCCGGATTTCTTCTCTCGGTCGGCATGGCTGTCGACGCGAACATTCTCGTTTTTGAACGCACTAAAGAAGAAATCAAAAAAGGCTTAAATCGGTTGTCCGCCATTGAAGAAGGTTTTCGCCGGGCCTGGCCTTCAATCCGCGATTCGAACATAACGACGATGATTTCTTCCATCGTCCTCTATTATTTTACCTCGAGTTTCGTCCAGGGATTCGCTCTGGCATTATTCATTGGGGTGGTGATGAGCATGTTTTCGGCAATCACGGTTACCAGAACGCTACTTAGGGTATTTACGGTTCCAAAAACCTGAAAATTTCAGCCAATATGTGGAATGTAATCGGTAAAAGAAAAATATTTTTGGGGACTTCGGGAACGTTCATGCTCGCAAGCTTGGTTTTGATTCTTGTTCTGGGCTTCCGGCCCGGTATCGATCTTACGGGCGGCACATCCTGGCAATTGTCCTTTCCCGAAGAAACCGGTCTCGAAGAGATTAAAAACGTTTTTCAAAAGGAAACCGGTTTTATCCCCTCGGTTAAAAAGGCGGGCGACGGCAGTTTTATCATCCGCTTGCCCGAAACCGGCGAGGAACTGCACCAAAACTACATCGGTTTTCTCGAGAAAGAATTCGGTACTCCGGTTGAGCTTAATTTTTCGAGTATCGGACCGACTGTCGGTCGGGAACTCCGCGCTCGGGCGATTTGGGCCGTTGTTCTCGTTCTTCTTTCCATCTCTTTTTATGTCGCCTTCGCTTTCAGAAAAGTTTCGGAGCCGGTTAAGTCGTGGAAATACGGCGGCATCGCTCTCATTACCCTGCTTCACGACGCGGGCATTCCGGCCGGTCTGCTCGCCCTTTTGGGGCACTTTAAGGGAATCGAGATCGACACCAATTTTATCGTTGCTCTTCTCGTGATAGTGGGTTTTTCGGTTCATGACACCATCGTCGTTTTTGACCGGATTAGGGAAAACCTCATTCTCCACAGGGGGAAGCGCATTGTTCTTGCCGACCTCATAAACGAAAGCATTCGGAGCACAATTGCCCGCTCGATAAACACCTCGCTTACCCTCGTTTTTATTCTTCTGGCCTTGATTTTTTTCGGCCCACCCTCGATTTTTTACTTCGTTCTTACGATTCTCGTCGGAACGGTCATCGGGACCTATTCCTCTATTTTCGTGGCAAGCCCCCTTCTTTACGTCTTACGCGGTAAGGGCGTGGATTAATCCCCCCCTTGACCCTTTTCAAGAATTATGCTAAAGTTTCGGTAAACCTATGAAGGAAGTCAATGAACTTTTGAACGACCTTTTGACCGACTTTAACCCCAAACAGCGTCGGGTTATTGAGAGTCGCTTCGGAATCAAAAACGGAGCCCGAGTCACCCTTCAGAAGATAGGCGATGAGCTAGGCGTAACGAGGGAAAGAGTGAGGCAAATCGAAGAACAGGGAATGGAGAAGTTAAGGCCCAGGGTGAAAAAAGAGGCCGCTTCGGTTATTAAAGACGCAAAAATCTACTTGGCGGGCGTCGGCGGAGTGCGTCGGGATGACTTCTACATAAACGAACTCAAATACCTCCTGGCCGTGAATGATTCGAAGGTAAAACACGCCGGCCAAAAGTTGAGATTCCTTCTTTTGGTTGCCGACGAACCGCGTTTTTGCCACGGCGACGATGAAGTGAACGACTTTTGGTATTTAAACGACGAAGCGAAAGAAAAATTTTTCAAGCTTGTGAAGAAAGTTACCGGTCTTCTCGAATCGGGGGACAGAAGGGAAGTTTTGGAGAAAAAGACGTATCTTGCGGAATGCCGGAATATGTCTCTTTCGCACATGCTCACCATTCCCAAATATTTCGGAACGAACGTTTTCGGCGATTTCGGTTTGAAGACCTGGCCCGAGATTGAACCCCGAACCGTCCGGGACAAGGCTTATCTCGTTTTGAGGAAACACAGCAAACCGCTCCACTTTGCCGATATTGCCAAATCCATCAATTATTTCGGCATCGACAAGAAACCGGCTCATGTCCAGACGGTTCATAATGAACTCATTAAAGACGTCCGATTCGTGCTGGTCGGCCGCGGCATGTATGCGCTTGCCGAACACGGTTTCGAACCGGGAACGGTAAGGGAGGTAATGGCCGGACTTTTGAAGCGGCGCGGTCCCTTAAAGCCCAACGAGATAATCAAGCTTGTGAATCAGCAAAGGATTTTGAAGGAAAACACCATTTTGCTGAATCTTCAAAACCGGCGCCACTTCAAGCGGTTGGACGACGGCCGCTACCACGTAAGAGAAGCGTGATATAATTCAATAATGGAGGGACTTACGGGTCGGATGACAAGGTAGCTCTTCGATAGCTCTCAGAGTGCTCAAATTTATGGTAAAATTTATATCACCAGAGGTTCATAAATTTTAATAAATTTGGCACATGTTCAAAAATTTCCTACGTAACATTCTTGACATTATCGAGGAGCTGTTCCGGCAGGAAGAGATATGGCTCCTGATTTTCATCGTGGGGTTGGCCGGGTTTCTCGCGGCGTTTTTGCCGTCTTTCAGCCTTACCGAGATTCTCGTTCTTCTTTGGCCCTTCATCGCTTTTGCGATTCTTTTTCCGCTCTCCGTATCGCTTTGGCTTTTTTGGCGGCAAGAGATTTATAAAGAAATATATTTCAAAACCGTCCTTTTGGAGTTGAGAATCCCCCGGGAAATTAAGAAAACGCCGGAAGCAATGGAGCAGGTCTTGGCGGCAATTCATTCTCTCCGAAACATAGCGGGGGATATAAACGAAAAATATTGGGAAGGGGAAGTAACGCGCTGGTTTGCTCTGGAGATTACGAGCTTCGGCGGCGAGATTCATTTCTATGTCCGGGTTTATCACAAACAGAGAGACCTCTTGGAGTCCTCTCTTTTTTCTTACTATCCCGACCTTGAAGTAACAGAAGTCAAAGATTATGTGAATAATTTGCCTCAGGACGTTTCTCAACTTTACGAGGAAGATTTGGATCTTTGGGGATCGGAAATGATTTTGAGGAAAGAAGACGCTTACCCCATCAAAACCTATTCTCATTTTGAAGGCGATCTTGAAGAACGGGAAAACGACCCGATATCGAACTTCCTGGAAGTTTTAAGCAAGGTTAAGCCGGGAGAAATGGTCGGCATTCAGCTTTTGATCGCGCCCGGTTTGGATGACTGGCACAAAAAATGGGCTGGTCTCATCGAGAAACTGAAAGAACCGAAAATCAAAGCCGGCAAGACGGAGGGTCAAGAAGGGATAGCGGCTTTCGCCAAACTGATTGCCCGTTCGCCGGTCGAGACCGACGTTTTAAAAGCGGTTGAAGAAAAAGTCTCCAAGCCGGCTTTTAATACCCAGGTTCGTTTTATTTATGTTTCGCCCAAGGATATTTTCTACGACAGTTTTGCCCGCAGAGGTCTCGTCGGCGCCTTCAATCAATACTCTACGAACCACTTGAACGCGTTCCAGCAGAACTATCCGGTCAGTACCAGAACCCGGGTTTGGCAGTGGCCCCACCTTTTCCCCAAATGGAGGAACGAATACCGGAAACAGCGTATCCTTCACAACTACATCAGGCGGGAAGTGCCGCCGGAAACCTGGATGGGGAGGTTTATGACTTCTTATCCCTTGGACTGGAATTTCAAGTCGGAGCGTTTTTATCTGAACGTTGAAGAAGTAGCTACCGTTTTTCACCCGCCGAGCTCGATAGTTTTGACCGAACCGCATATTGCCCACCTCGAAGCGCGCCGGAAAGGTCCGCCGGCCGGTCTTGCTATATTCGGCGATGAAGAAGAAATAGAAAAATACAAGTGACGGAGATATGGAATTCTTAAACGGCATATATCAGTGGTTCGGCGGTATACCCTGGAGAGGCGTTTTCTTTTCGCTCCGGTGGATTCTTTTGGTTTTGGACGTCATTCTCCTCGTTTTCTTCGTTTATGTTTTCGTGAGAGCGCTGGAACACCGGCCGCATTTCGTTTTCAACCCAGAACCAAAAAAACGTTCGCCCTTGAAAGACCCGAAGCTCCGGGAACGATGGCAGGCGATAATAAAGAAAGCGGGGAACAGCCCGCCGCAGTCGCTTACCCTTGCCGTTATTGAAGCCGATGGTTTTGTGGATGATGTTCTGAAAAAAATGAATTTGCCCGGCGAGCATATGGCCGACCGCATGGAAAGACTGAGCCAGCAGGAACTGAAAACCGTCGAGCGGCTTTGGAGAGCCCATCGGATAAGAAACGATTTGGTTCACACGCCGGGTTTCGTTTTG
>CAZGRD010000001.1:0-3660 GCA_964528065.1 uncultured Candidatus Saccharibacteria bacterium | reverse complement strand
CGCCACGTTTACATCATCGGCAAGAGCGGTGTCGGCAAGTCAAAAATGCTGGAGCTTTTCGTCCGTCAGGACGTCGCTTATAATCATGGTCTTTGTCTCATTGATCCTCACGGTGACGTTATCGAAGAAATTTTGGATTTTATTCCCAAGGAGAGAGTAGAAGACGTTGTTGTTATCGACCCGTCGGACAGGGATTATCCCGCTTCTTTCAACCCGCTCCAGAATGTTGACCCGGAGTTCAAGCATCAGCTTACCCAAGGGTTGATTGAAGTGATGGAAAGACAGTTCGGAGCGAATTGGACGCCCCGGCTTGAGCACGTTTTCCGTTTCACTTGTCTCGCGCTTCTCGATTATCCGCATGCTACGATGCGGGGAATGATATCCATGCTTACCGACCGCAATTATCGTCAGAAGGTCGTTGAGTACATCGAGGACGACATGGTCAAGCGCTTTTGGGCCATTGAATTTGCCGACTGGTCGGAGAAATTCGATACCGATGCCATTATTCCGCTTGTAAACAAGCTCGGCCAGTTTCTTTCCGACCCGATGCTCCGGAATATTTTCGGCCAGAAGGAGAATAAAATAAATCTTGAGGAACTGATGCAGGAGAAAAAAATAATCCTAATAAACCTCTCGAAGGGCAAACTTGGCGAGGAAAATTCCAGCTTCTTCGGTTCGATGTTCATTACCAAAATCAAACAAGCCGGCATGGCTCGGGCGAGAATGCCGGAAAAGGACAGGCACGACTTTTATCTTTATGTTGACGAGTTTCATAACCTGGTCACCGAAACCTTCGAAAACCTCCTTTCGGAAGCGCGAAAATACAGCCTGTGTCTCACTATGGCTCACCAGTATGTTGGCCAGTTGAGCGAACGAGTTCGGCTCGCCGTTTTGGGTAACGTCGGAACGATTATTGTCTTCCGGATAGGCGGCTCGGACGCCGTCATCTTGGAGCCCGACATGGCCCCGGTTTTCAAGACCAAGGATATGATAAACCTCGGAATGCAGGAGTTTTACACAAAAATGACGATTGACGGCGAAACTTACGACCCCTTTTCGGCCGAAACCCTGAAAATTCTTCCGACGCCGCACGGTTCGCTTAAAAAAGAAATCATTGAAACTTCGCGTCGTAAGTACTCCATTCCGGCCGATGCCGCCAAAAAGCTCATTGCCGAAGAAGAGGCGACGATTATAAGAAGCGCCCAGGAGAAAGCGATTATCGAAGGCAAGGGGAGAGGCGAAGCGGCGGAAGAGGCCGTAAAAATGGAGGAACCCTTGATATAAAGGTCGGTTAAATAGAATTTAGTTATGGTCCTTATTTACACGACTTGTCGGGATACCAAGGAGGCGGTTAATTTGGGTACGATGATTTTAAAAGAAAGACTGGCCTCATGCGTTAATCTTTGGCCGATTCAGACGATTTATCATGGTAAAAATGAAGGAGAGTTGAAAAATGAGTTGGAAGCGGTTCTTATGATTAAGACTATGGAAACGAAAATCGCCGATATCGAGGAACTCATTTCGAAACATCACTCTTATGCGATTCCCTATATCGGGGCTATCGATATCCGGCGGTTCAACCGGTCCTATCGCGAATGGATGACGACGGTGATCAAACAATGAGGTTAAGATGAGTTCCGAAATCAAAATTTGCCAAAACTGCAGGCGTGAGTTTGCGGTAGAGCCTGAGGACTTTGATTTTTACAAAAAAATCAGCGTCCCGCCACCCACCTGGTGCCCGGAGTGCCGTCTCAAAAGGCGGCTCGTTTGGTTCAATCTTTCCAATCTTTATAAAAGAAAGTGCGATCTCTGCGGCGAAGAAAAAATCTCAATGTACCCGCCGGAGGCTCCTTACCGGGTTTATTGTTTCAAGTGCTGGTGGTCGGATAATTGGGACCCGCTTAAATATGGCCGTGACTATGATTTTTCCAGACCGTTTTTCGAACAATTCAATGAACTTTTGCATGAAACGCCCCTTTTGGGACTGTCGCTCGATTTTTTTACCGGTGAGACCGTAAGTTTCAATAATTACGTCGGTCATCTCAAAAATTGTTACCTTCTCTTCTGGGCTGACTTTAACGAGGATTGCCACCACGGCTTCTATTTGTATCAAAACAAAAATCTGTTGGATTGTTCGCTTCTCATGTTCTGCGAATCTTCTTACGATCTAACCCACGCCTATAAGACAAATCGTTGTTTCAGTTCCAGAGATATACACGAATCGATCGATTGTTATTTTATGAGAGATTCCCGCAATTGCCAAAATTGTTTCGCTTCCGCCAATTTGCGCAATAAGAAATATCATATTTTCAACAAGTCGTATGCTAAGGAAGATTATTTCAAGGAAATCAAAAAATGGGACTTAGGTTCATATAGAACCTACGAAAAGGTCAAAAAACTGGCCGGAGAGCACTGGAAAAAATTTCCGCCTCAGCCGATATTCGACGATTTCGCGATAAACTGCACCGGTAATCGGATTTACAATTCGAAAAACTGCAAGGAGTGTTTCGAAATTCAGGAAACGGAAAATTCCAAACACCTCCTTATAATGATTGATCCGACAACTGAAGACTGCTACGACGTTTCCGGTTGGGGAGAAAATTTAGCTTTGTCTTACGACTCCGGTGTAGTCGGCGGCGATTCTTCGGAAATTAAATTCTGTCACGATTCCGGTATTAACCTTTACCACGCTGAGTATTGCAAGGATTCGTATGGAGGAAATCATCAGTTCGGTTGTGTCTCCGTCAAGAAAGCCAAGCATTGTATCTTGAACAAACTTTACACTGAGGGCGAATTTTCGGAGTTGAGGGAGAAAATAATAAAGCATATGGATGAAATGCCTTATAAGGATAAGCAAGGACGAACTTATCGATACGGTGAGTTTTTCCCGCCGGACTTGAGTCCTCACGCCTATAACGAAACCATGGCATTAAAATTTTTTCCCGTGTCGCGCGACGAGGCCGTCTCCGAAAATTACCGCTGGCGCGAGCCGGATGTTCGTGAATATGCCGTTACGAAAAAGGCGGCGGATTTGCCCGACCATATTAAAGACGCCGATAACGGCATCCTGCGGGAAATAATCGGTTGTATTGCTTGTTCTAGGGGTTTTAAAATGACCGGGTTTGAAATCAATTTTCTCCGGAAAATGAACCTGCCCTTGCCGCGCAAGTGCCCCTTCTGCCGCATCGGCGAAAAAATCGATTTATGGGTCAAGGGGTCAAAGTTGGTAAAGCGCACTTGCGGCAAGTGCGGAACCGAGTTTGAAACCCCGCACCGCGAAGAAGAAGTCAAATATATTCTCTGCAAAAAGTGCTATCTTGAGGAGGTGGTCTAATTTGTAAGGCCGCGCCTCTTCTGTTAAAATGCCTTCTACGGAGATATGAAGGTTAAAATCGTTCAAAAAATCAATAAAAATGCGGCCCCAGTCATTGTTTTGAGGGATGGGCGGAAACCCGATAGCCACCCGTTTTTTAAGCTTATTTCTGAGGGCGACCGGGCGAATCTTCGGGCTTTTGCCGGCCACGCCCATCGGGAGGACGGCTACGAGCACGTGCTTTTGCTGTCGGGGGGCCGACGAGCGCTCATTTTCGGCGTTCCCGAAGGCTTCAATCACCGAAAATCAATCAAGCTTATGCGGCGCGTCATTCAGCTTGCGAAAAA